>NZ_JBWQXL010000028.1:0-75812 GCF_056620565.1 Nostoc sp. LEGE 12454 | reverse complement strand
CCCCTGCTCCCCTGCTTCCCTGCTCCCCAACCCCACTACTGCCCAAGTTCTTTGATGTTATTCATCACTTGTTGGTATAAGTCGTTGTTACCTTGACTTTGAAAAATACTTGCTGCTTGTTGTAAGTCTCTGAGCGCCCCCTGTTTGTCTCCATTGGTGGCGCGGGCATTTCCTCGGTTATTGTAGGCAGGGGCAAAGTTACGATTGAGGCGAATGGCTTGATTGTAATCTGCGATCGCACCCTTGGGATCTCCATTGGCAGCACGGGCATTTCCTCGGTTATTATAAGCGATCGCATATTTGGGGTTGAGGAGAATCGCTTGGTCAAAATCGTCTATTGCCCCTTTTTTGTCTCCATTGGTGGCGCGGGCATTTCCTCGATTATTGTAGGCTTCGGCATAGTTGGGATTGAGGCGAATCGCTTCACTGTAATCTTTAACTGCTTCTCTGTTGTTTCCCAGTGAGGCGCGGGCATTTCCTAAGTTATTGTGGGCTTCGGCGTCGTTAGGGTTGATGCGGAGTGCTTGATTGTAATCTGCGATCGCTTTTTCCTTGTCTCCCAAATCAAAGTAGGCTAATCCTCGCGCGTTGTAGGCAGCGCCATACTGAGAATTTTGACTAATTGCCTTACCATAAGAAGCGATCGCAGCTTGCAAGTCGCCGTTTAAATGCTGATTCTTTCCCTGAAGATAAAATTCCCCACCATTGGAAGTTGTAGCTGAACCACGGCTAGGTTGACTAACTCCTATTTCTGTTACTAATACATTGTCATTTTTACTACAAGAAATACTGCTAGTTGCTGTCAATGTAGTAAAAATAGCTATGGTAAATAAAGTATTTACCCTTGTTCGCTTTTGCCCAAATAAACGCCGTCTCATAAGTTAATATAAACTGCCATAATACCTAAATGGAATTAGTACCAAAATCTAGATTTTAATTCTTTTGATAGACCTTTCAAGTTAATTGACAAATTTCTCTAATATTTTAGAGATTTATCAGAGAAGGTAGGAGGAAATAATTATTAAATTTCAATATTTATTCTTCACAATAACTCTATGAATTCTGACATTTGTAGCCTGATGAACAATTTACTCATCCTCAGCTTCACTCTCTTGAGTTTTGGGAATTAGCCGCCAAGAGGTATTTTTGTCAATATCTACAGATAATTGTTCTAGATTTTGCCCTAAATCTTTTTGGAGTTTTTGAGTTAGTGTGACTGGAAAATCTAAATTAATACCTTGAGTTTGGGCTAGCTTTGCCAATTCTGTAAATGCAGCTTTGATGGTAGTCCGTTCGTAACTAGTCAGCTTATAATCATAAGTTTCTGATATATCCTGAGCCTGCATCGCTTTTTTTATACGTTCTTGCAAATGCTCAAATTCTGAATTCAACAACTTCCACTGCTGCTCAACTTGCGAGTATCTAGCACTTAGCGAGCTTAAGTCTTCTGTTGCAGGTTCGGGGCTGGCTTGGGCTTGTAAGCCTAACAAGTTTAGGTGAATTTGAGCAAGATAAATGCAGTCTAGGTAAGCATACTCTATCTGTTCTTCAGTCAGAGGGCGTTTTGCCCAATCACTTGTTTGTTCTTGTTTATCGATATTATTAAAGCTACAAAGTGCTGTAGCTATAGTCTTGAGTTGGTAGTTGGGTAATGGCAAAAGATAGTAGGGAATTTTTTTGGCCATTTCCAAAGTGCAAGTAATATTTTTGGCTTTCTTGCTACCGAGAAATTTTAGATCGTAACTCGCGTTGTGAAAAACTTTTTCAATGGCAGAATTTATCATAATTTGATCGATAAATTCAGCTATAATATTAGGCTGGTCTAATACATCTAAAAGATAGACGCGATCGCCACTCATATCTTGAGGATTATCTAATACCTGAATCAGCGATAATCGGGGATTACGACTTTTATAGTCAGCGACTTCTGTATCTATCCACAGGGTTTTAGCGTTTGTATATTCAGCGACAATGGCACGAATTTCGCTAGCCGAAGTAAGGTAGGGCATTGACTAATATTTCCTGATATTTAAGGCATTGTAAGTAAGCCATAGTTTTATAAAGTAACATTTTGTTGGTAAGAATGCTTATACAGGATTGCAAAAAGGCTGAAGTTTGAAGTTCTTCATAGACATCGCCAAATTAACTCAAATCTGATAACATCGAGTCACTACTGTGGAGTGGCATAGTCTACCATCATAAGAGCTACTCAGCATCTACATTAAATTCATCGAGAGCCACAGACTGTGTGTAAAGCCATCCTGGTTAGCAGCCGTCAGAAAAATTGAATTGACATTTCTCAAAACCGGGTGCAAAATCTTAGCTTCAAGAAATCGTCTAAATTTCAATTTTCAGTAACCTGAGTTATTGCTGAAGCACTTTTGCGACTTCACTTTTAATTGTTTTTTTAAATTTGCTCCTCACCATGACACACACCTCAATTAACCGCTTCAAGTATTCAATTCGGAGATAAATAATGAAAAAACTAATTCTATTAGTAGTTAGTAGCATTTTGGTAGTTGGTACTTTTGGCTGCCAAGAGGCTCCTAAAACTGGTTCAGAAACTCCTAGCACAACTAATGAAGCCGCTCAAGCACCAGCAAAACCAGCTTCGCAGACAAATCAAACTGCCAAAGTTCCAGAAACACAAACTACTCCTTTAGCAGCTAATACAGGTACAAAAGTTAAAACCGATTCTGAAAACACAGCAGCAACAAAAGTTAAGAGTGACTTAAAAACTGAAGTTAGCGCCAAGTTGAATAAAGGCTTACCAGGTAACAAGTTACAAGTTGAAAATAAAGAGGGTGAAATTATCCTCAAAGGCACAGCGACTTCTGTTGAAGAACTCAAAAAAGCTGAAACCTTGGCAAAAGAAGTTCAAGGTGTGAAGACAGTGAAGGTAGAAGCAAAAGTTGATACTGTTAAAAAGCCATAAAAGAATAACTGAAGCTTTCAGTTAGCATCGGCATGAAAGCCAAACAGAGACTTACACAGATGTAAGTCTCTATTTTTACTTACTTAAATAAAAGTAAGGAATGAGTAGTTGATACCACTTGAGTAACTTTATAAAGTAGTTCTCAGTTGAATAAGGTAAAAAAATTACCTACAACCTTCTAAGAGGATGTTTGAAATTCTATATTTTCATCTTTCAACTTCCATTATTTGAACCTCGATAAATTCGCTCCATCTGTTCTGGAGAAAGTCGTCTCATTGGAAACCATTCAAATTCGGAAATAGACACCTTCTCATAAGGTTGAACATCATCCTGCTGGTTTTGAGGGGAACGCATTATTACATTGGTATTTGGAACTTGACCCCTGAGCGGCTCATCTATTTCTGATTCTGGAAGCTGAGTTTGAGGCAAAACATAAGCATGTTTCTGGGGATCGTATGCGAAAACTTCTCCTGTTTCAATGTGATAAATCCAAGCATAAATGCTGAGTTCTCCCCGATAGAGCTTAGAGTGAATCACTGGATATGTCCGCAAATTCTCAATTTGAGTCAGAACATTTTCGGCAATCATAATCTCTAGCAATTCTTCTCCGTCGTAGTCACTGTAGTGGTCTATAACTAGCCTTCGAGTTGCTTCTGCATATTTAAGCCAATCATGTACAAGCGGCATTTCATCGCTGAGATTGTGTAACTTCATTAATCCTTTCATTGCACCGCAATGAGAATGACCACAAATAATAATTTGGCGGACATCTAAAGCTTGAACAGCATATTCAATTGTCGCACCTTCACCGCCATTACTTGCCCCATAGGGTGGAATGATGTTACCTGCATTGCGAATGACAAATAATTCACCAACTTGGGCTTGTGTAATTAGATTTGGATCGAGACGAGAATCAGAACAGGTAATAAATAATACTCTAGGCTTTTGACCGTGTGAAAGTTGCTCAAATAATTTTTGATGTGTCGAAAAATAGCTAGATTTAAATTCGCGCAGACCTTTAATTAATTTCTTCATTACTAAGTTCTACAAATATTTGAGGTTAAGAACCATATCACAGACAAGAGATTGGGTAGTAAAGATGACTTTCCTTCTACGTTTTTTCAATTGTAAAGATTACTTTATTATAAATTAATTTGGTGCTTTTAATATCCTCTACCATTTGGTTGAGTTACTTTTTCTCTTGTTCCCCTCAGTTCCTTAGCAGGTAATATTACAGTGTGAGAATGCCTTGAGCGTATTTCAAACTAGTTATATGCTGAGATAAAAATGCGATCGCTTTGTTGTCACGATCGACCGAGGATGACAGAACCAGATAGATGATTCAAACTATACCAACTGATTCTCCTTCGCACTTAAAGTATCCTGAGATCGTGTCTGGTTGAATAGTTGTAATTAAGACCGACACAAAAACACGTAAGCGCAGAGATTTTTGAATTATAAGTAATTAGTCAGACATGATATTATCTGCTCTGGGAAAATTTGATGGTCAGTTTGCGACATCAAAATTTTTGCCGTACACTGAGCGATCGCCTGCGGTAAGCCTTTTGGGTGAAGCTTGCAGGCTCACCGCAACGCGTTTACTATAATTTCCAATTCTCTGCCTTACCCTCTTGCGAATTCTTAATTAGTTGATACACTTGTTCTTCATTAGCCCAGGGAACCAGCGCCTATGGTGCACATCAAGCGCGTGGAACTTACGAACTTCAAATCCTTCGGTGGCACTACTTCTGTCCCTTTGCTACCGGGGTGTACTGTCATATCTGGGCCAAATGGTTCGGGTAAGTCTAATATCTTAGATGCACTGCTCTTTTGCCTGGGACTCTCCAGTTCTAAGGGAATGCGAGCCGAACGCTTGCCGGATTTGGTAAATAACACTCAAACCGCAAAAGGACGTGCTTCGATTGAGGCAAGCGTCACGGTGACATTTGATTTGTCGGATGAAATTTCACACAAAGACACAAAGGCACAAAGGCAGGAAGTAGAGGAAGTAGGGGATGCAGGGGATGCAGGGGAGGCAGGGGAAGCAGGGGAAGAAAATCTAAAATCCAAAATCGCTCGACTGAGCGAAGCCGAAGTCCAAAATCCAAAATCGGCAGAGTGGAGTGTTACTAGAAGGCTACGAGTCACTCACCAAGGGACTTACACATCGAATTACTATATTAATGGTGTACCTTGCACGTTAACAGAGTTGCATGGGGAACTAAGTAATCTACGGGTTTATCCTGAAGGCTACAACGTGGTACTGCAAGGGGATGTCACCAGCATTATCTCGATGAATGCGCGGGAACGACGGGAAATTATTGATGAATTGGCTGGAGTAGCGGCGTTCGATCGCAAAATTATCCAAGCCAAATCAACTTTAGATGAGGTGAAGGAAAAGGAAGATAGCTGTCGGATTATTGAAACGGAATTAACTGCACAGCGCGATCGCCTTTCCCAAGATCGGGCGAAAGCTGAGAAATATCAAAAACTCCGCACAGAATTTCTAGCGAAGCAATCCTGGGAAGCTGTTTTATCATGGCGATCGCTACAAGCACAACAAGAAAAATTAGTTCACGAAATTCAAACAGGCGATCGCAATTCTACTGAACTCACTACCCAACTCACCAACCTAAATTCCGAAATCGTCCAAAAAACTGCGGAACTGGAACAACTCAATGCCCACGTCAAAGCATTGGGAGAAGAAGAACTTTTGGCAGTACAATCTACCCTCGCCACCCAAGAAGCAGAACGTAAACAACTCCAGCGTCAGCTAACGGAATTACAAACAGCTTCCCAAGAAACCGCCAAACGTCTGCTTCAAACTCAGCAAGAAATTCAAAAACACCATCATTCCCTAGAAGAAATTGCCGAAACCCACATTGTAGAGACGCGATTCATCGCGTCTTCCCAACACCAAAGGAATGAAGCCCACCAAGCCTTAGAAACCTCCCGCGAAGCCGCCGCAGAAATCGCCTCGGCTTCAGAAGCCTGGGTGCAGCAACAAACAGCATTCAACCGTCAAATTGAAGCTTTACTGCACACTCTAGAACCGCAACGCACCGAACAAGCACAACTCAGGGAACGCAATAATCAGTTACAGCAGCTTATCCAAGAGCAAACCCAGTTAATTGAACGCGACGAACCGCTATTAGCAGAAAAACAAACTCAGTGTAGTGGAGTTGAAACGGAATTTAACACCTCTAGCGAACCCATCCAAAACTTAGCCCAAAATCTCTCAGCCACAGAACAAGAACTGCAAATTCAACAGGAAACCCAAAAACGGTTACTTTTTGAACAACGAGAAAAACAACGCCAGTTGGATAAAATCGAGGCGCAAGCGCAAGCACAGCAAGAAGTCCAAGGAACCCAAGCTAGTAAAGTCATTTTACAATCGGGCATACCTGGACTTTGTGGCTTAGTTGTGCAGTTAGGAAAGGTGGAACCCCGCCATCAGCTAGCCTTGGAAATGGCTGCTGGGGGACGCTTGGGACATATTGTGGTGGAAGATGACAGCATCGCCGCAGCCGGGATTGAATTGCTCAAACAAAAACGTGCAGGGAGAGCAACTTTTTTACCACTGAATAAAATTCACGCTCCCAAATTTACTCAAGATGCAACGCTGCGTTTTGCTAGCGGCTTCGTTAACTATGCTGTGAACTTAGTCGATTGCGATCGCCGTTACAAAGATGTCTTCAGCTATGTTTTCGGTAACACCGTGGTATTCGCCAACCTAGAGGCGGCGCGGAAAAATTTAGGATTGTATCGCATCGTCACCTTAGACGGGGAGCTTCTGGAAACTAGTGGTGCAATGACTGGTGGTAGTAACACCCAGCGTTCGTCCTTGCGGTTTGGCAATGCGGAAGCGGCGGAATCTGACGAGGCGATCGCTTTAAGAACTCGCTTGGTGGACATTGAGCGGGTTTTAGAGCGTTGTACGGAAGCGATCGCTACTTTGTCAGCCAGAACCAAAAAACTCACCCAAGAACTCACAGAAGCGCGTCAGGCGCGGCGCGAACAGCAGTTGCAATTGGAACAGTTGCAAAAAGATATTAAGAATTTGACAGCGCAATTAGAGGGGACGCGATCGCAACTCGCCCAAAACAGCGAAAAATTAGCCACTGCTCAATCTCGATTAGAAATTTTAGAGCGGGAATTACCTGGGCAAGAAAATGAATTGCAACAATTGCGACACGCCTTAGCAGAGTTAGAGGCATCCCAAACCCCCAGCGAATGGCAACAAATCCAGGCAACCATTAAAATCCAAGAGCAACAATTGCAACAACGCGAAACAGCGTTACGAGAAGCTGAACAAAGATTAAAAAATTTAGAAAATCAGCAACAACGTTTGCAAGAAAAAATCCAAGAAGCAGAAACGCGAATCACCGAATACGAAACCCAACAAATCTCTTGTAGAGACGCGATGAATCGCGTCTCCACACAAACCACAACGATAGACGAGCAAATCACTCAAACCCGTTTATCGTTAAATCAAATGGAGCAAAATTTGGGAGAAGAGAAACAAAAACGCGACGCTACAGAACTGGAAGTGCGATCGCACCTTTTGCGCCAACAACAATTGGAATGGGAAATCCAAAAACTCCAAGAAACTCAAGAGAAACGGCGGGAAGAACTAATTGCACTGCAAAGCCAGTTGCGAGATGTGGGAGCAGAATTACCAAATCCCTTGCCAGAAGTTCCAGATAAGGTAGATTTAGAAGAATTGCAGAAAGAATTGCGATCGCTTACCAAACGCTTACAGGCAATGGAACCTGTAAATATGCTGGCGTTGGAAGAATACGAACGCACTCAAAACCGCCTCCAAGAACTCACGCAAAAATTAGAAACACTAGAAGGAGAACGCACCGAACTACTTTTACGGATTGAAAACTTTACCACATTGCGGCAACTTGCCTTTAAAGAAGCTTTCGATGCTGTGAACGAAAACTTTCAATCAATTTTTGCCATTCTTTCCGACGGCGACGGCTTCTTGCAACTAGAAAATCCCGAAGATCCCTTTAGCAGTGGACTGAATTTAGTCGCACATCCCAAAGGTAAACCCGTACAGCGCCTAGCTTCCATGTCTGGGGGAGAAAAATCACTCACAGCCTTGAGCTTTATCTTTGCCCTGCAACGCTACCGTCCATCGCCATTTTACGCCTTTGACGAAGTAGATATGTTCCTAGATGGAGCAAACGTAGAGCGATTAGCTAGAATGATTAAACAACAGTCACAACAAGCGCAATTTATAGTTGTGAGTTTGCGTCGTCCGATGATAGAATCAGCCGAACGCACAATTGGCGTTACTCAAGCACGAGGAGCTTACACTCAAGTTTTGGGGATTAAGTTACAATCATCCAATACATCTGCTTGAGTTTTTGTTAATAATAGTGTATAGATAAACCACGTAATGTGTGACTTTCTCTCAAACCTAACCCCCAAACCCTTCCCTACCAGGGAAAGAGAGCAAAAATCAAAGCCTCTCGTTCACTGGGATAGAGAAATGGAAGTGGGGTTACAAGAATTAAGTTGCACGTCGCGTTAAACCGGATTCGAGATCAGGACTCGGTATAGAATGACCTCCGAACAGATAATTAGGCGTTCCGACATATTAAATACCCAGGTGATTACCCGCGACAACGGCAAGCGGCTAGGCATCATCAGTCAAGTCTGGGTTGATATCGATCAACGAGAGGTTGTGGCTCTTGGTTTGCGAGACAGCCTGATCTCCATTTCGGGCATACCGCGCTATATGTACCTCAACAACATCAGCCAGATTGGTGATGTCATCCTGGTTGATAACGAAGATGTCATCGAAGATATCGAAGTTGAATCTCTCAGTAATTTGATTAACTGGGAAGTAATTACAGAAACAGGTGAAGTATTAGGCAAAGTTCGCGGCTTCAAGTTCAACGGCGAAACTGGGAAGCTTGAATCTATAGTCATTGCTTCTTTAGGATTGCCCCAAATTCCCGATCAATTTGTAAGTACTTACGAGTTCTCAGTCGATGAAATTGTCAGCACTGGCCCCAATCGGTTGATTGTGTTTGAGGGAGCCGAAGAACGAGTAAACCAGTTGACAGTTGGTTTACTAGAGCGGTTGGGTATCGGCAAAGCACCGTGGGAGCGAGATATAGAAGAAGAATACGGCTATACTCCACCACGCCAAGTTGCACCAGGTAATCAATTGCCTAGCGGAGTGCCATTACAGCCACCCAGGCAAAAAGTTCGCGCTCCTGAACCCGTAGCGCGGGAAGAAGAATGGAATGAAGACTATGTGGAAGAGGAAAGGCCACAGCGTCAGGTAATGAAGGCGCGGCAGTATGAATCTATTCAATACGAAGAAGATGAGGAAGAAGATAACTGGAGCGAGGCAACAGGCAGCGACAGGTATCAACAACCGCAGCCGCTAAAGTATGAAGCCCAGCCCTATAACAAGCCTTATGTTGACGAATACGATGATTATGACGACGTAGACGGCGATGCTTGGGAAGATGCACCAAAGCCTGTGAATATTCCTAAGAAAGTCAAGGAAAGACAGCCAGAATACGAAGAAGAAGGCGGGTATTAAGTAATTCGTAATTCGTAATTCGTAGTTCGTAATTCAACCGGAAAATTAGGAAGTATTTTAAGATTAATTCAGCCTTTTCCTTACTTACAAGGAGAGGGCTAATTTTTTAGCGAGGTTCGAGCCAGTTTTCTACTTTTAAATTAGGAACACGGGAAAATTCACGGATGTTAGCGGTAATGAGAGTTAGAGGATGTTTGAAAAGTCCTCTTGTCGGTATCAAAAATTTTAGATCCCCCTAAATCCCCCTTAAAAAGGGGGACTTTGATTCCGGTTCCCCCCTTTTTAAGGGGGGTTAGGGGGGATCTAAAAGTGCCTAAAGTCACAGCGAAACACTTTTCAAACAACCTCTTAGAGCAAGGGTTAAAGAATGGGCAGCAATTAATAAGTCGTTAGCTCCAATCGGTTTACCTTGTTGTTCTAAATCAGTGCGGATTTCTGCGTAATATTGCTCTACAGGATGAGTTAGGGGTAGTATTTCAATACTATCCAAAATTATTTCAAGTTTTTCTATGAGCTTTTGGGAGTTCTTCTTTCTAGCTCCAAATCTTGATTCACAAGCTACTATAATACTTGTACAAATTTTGTCTTCTCCGACATCTTGAATTTTTGAAAATACCACTCCTCTGGGGTTTTTAATTAGTTCAGAAATAATGTTTGTATCTAACAAGTATAAATAACTCATTTTGAAAACTCAATATCATCTAAGGGTAATAATCCTTCGTCCACGTCGGCAAAGTCTTCGTCCAGTGGTTCAAGGGTGGAAAGGGTTTCCAGGAGGGATTTTTTCTTGATGGGGGAAATGATGGCGAAGGGGATACCGTTTTGGGTAATAGTGAGGGGTTCGCCTGTTTTTTGGGCTTGGTTGAGTAGGGTTTGGATGGTTTCGGGGAGATCGGAAAGAGTGATTTGTGTCATGGTGGGTTCTGGGGTTAGCGGATGGGGACTTGGCGCACATCTATTTTACCTGTGACGGCGTTGGTGATGAGGGCATCGATCTCGCCAGTAAATTGGCAATTCCCTTTGCACAAAATCTATCACCACTGAGGATTTGCCATAATTAATGCCGTCGCCTGAGAGCTATCTAATGGATGGGAGAACAAATATCCCTGCCCATATTCACAGCTCAATTTTTTCAACATTGCTAGTTGCTCTACTGTCTCCACCCCTTCAGCGGTAACATCCACGCCTAATTTGTGTGCCAATGTAATAATTGTCTGAACAATATCTAAATTTCCATGATCAAAAATGCTCCCACTAACAAAGGAGCGGTCTATCTTCAACTGATTAATTGGAAAGTGGTGGAGACGACCTAATGAGGAATAGCCCGTACCGAAATCGTCAATTGCCAACTTAATTCCTAAATTTCTCAGTTGCTTTAACCTGATGATGGCTTTATCGTTGTTTTCCATAATTACGCTTTCTGTAATCTCCAGTGTCAAACTCGGTGCGTCTAGTCCAGTGTCTTGTAGAACTTTATTGATGTGCGGCAGCAAGTTTTCTTCACTGAACCTAGTACTACAAAGATTGATACTAATGCTCAAGGGAGACTCAGGCAGATCATCCCCACAGCTAGAGGATAATTGCTCTTGCCACTGCTGTATCTGACCGCATGCCTCATATAAGACCCACTGCTCAATAAAGATAATTAGCCCGGTTTCTTGGGCAGTTGACATGAAATACTCTGGCAAAACAATGCCGTGTTTTGGATGTAGCCAGCGCACAAGCGCTTCAAAACCAGTTATTCTACCGCGACTGAGGGACACTATCGGTTGATAATAAACCCGAAACTCTTGAAGCTCAATGGCTCGGCGTAGCTCATTAATCAACTCTAAGTGTGCCATTGCTTGAATATGCATATCAGTGTTAAAAATCTCATAGCACGCCCTGCCTTGTGCCTTAGCTCGGTACATCGCAATATCGGCATCACGCAAGTAATCTTCTGGTTGTTTATAACTTGTTGTGCTTAAAGCAATGCCAATACTCCCTGTAGTAGAGACTTCGTGCCCGTCTAGAACTACAGGAAGTGCCAGATTCTTTTGTATTCGCTCAACAACCGCTATCACTTCTAATACATCTTTAATTCCCACTAGCAAGATGATAAACTCGTCTCCTCCCAGCCGTGCAGCTATATCTGTAGAGCGCAAGTATTCTTGAAGCCTTTGAGCAACGGTAAGCAGTAATTGATCTCCAAATGTGTGTCCCAGGCTGTCATTGATCACCTTGAAGCGATCTAGGTCTAGAAACAAGACAGCAAATAGATAATCTGGATGCCGTTTAGAATAATTGACCGCATCTTCTAAGCGGTTCATAAATAAAGCGCGGTTTGGGAGTCCCGTCAGTACATCGTGAAACGCAAGATGTACCAGTTGTGACTTGGCTCGTTTATGCTCTGTAATTTCACTCAGCAACTGCTGATTTGCTTTTGCTAGTTCCACTGTGCGTTTTGCCACTCGTTCTTCAGCTTGTTTAGCTTCGCTGAGATTACGCAGCAACCAACGCCAGCCGATCAACTTTTCTTGTGAGTCATACACTGGAGATACCCTGATACTAGCAGGAAAGGGTGTACCCAAGCGTGGCTTTATGTCCATTATGCAGTCCTGTAGCTGCTGCGAATTATTGATTAGGGAGCGAAATATCTGACGGTCTTGTTGAGCAATAAATACAATTAATGGTTTACCTACCAGATATTTTTGGCGTATAGAGAGCATAATTGCTGCTGCATAGTTAGCCTCTAGGATCTTCCCTGCGGTATTAGTTACTAAGTAACCATCCGGCGCAAAATCAAATAATTCTTGGTAACGCTGGCGTTCTCTCTCTGCTCCCGCTCTTGTTACCTCTAACTCCTCGGAGGCAGCCAATAGTTCTTCCACTGCCATTTGGAGTTCATCGAAAGCTTCTATCATTAGATCGTGTTGTGAGTTTGGTTGAGTTGCAGTGCGCTGCCATATTCCCCTTACCCGCGATCGCAATTCCTCTATCTGCTGGCTAAAGTTATCTACATCCATGTTGCTCGATCTGCAAAACTATGAAGCGTGGGTGTAAGCAATCTCAGTATCAATAAATACTAAGGAAATTGCATCTATAGCAGGATATACTTTTAGTAATTATACTAATTGTCTGTGTGCATATCATTTTGACTTGAACGCTAAAACAGTTTGTAACTAATTAGTGAACTAGTCAGAAACTCCCCAAAAACTGCTAGCGTCAAACAATATTGTTGTGGATCTTCGAGCTTGAAAACCCGTTCTAATTACTGGCAACTACTGCCTTATATCCGACTCCAGTGGCAAACCATTACTAAGGGAATTATTGGTATCTTGGGATACGTGCTAGCTACTTTAGTATTAATTAATCTTGCTGGTAAATTGGCAATTCCCTTTGCTCAAGGTAATGTAGTCGCGATCGCTCAAATAACTGGCAGCTGTGCTTTAGTATTTCTTGTGAGAGGCTTGTTTCAGTCTATACAAGATATGTACATGGCGAAAGCTGCTTTGCGAGTTGCTTTTCATCTCCGCCAGCAAGTCTACGCACATCTTCAAAAGCTAAATCTCAGCTATTTTGAAACGGCAAAAGCTGGTGATTTATCTTACCGCCTCACCGAAGATGTTGACCGCGTTGGCGAAGTGGTAAATAAAGTATTTCACGACTTTATCCCCTGTTTTTTGCAGTTGCTAGCAATTCCGATTTACATGATTTATCTGAATTGGCAACTGACATTAGCAACAGTGATAGTTGCACCACTCATGGGTATTTTAGTTGGCTGGTTTGGCGAACGCTTACGCAAGTATTCCTTAAAAAGTCAAAATCGCGTGTCGGGTTTATCAGCCATCCTCGCGGAAGTTTTCAACGGTATTCGTTTAGTACAGGCTTTTGCTGCCGAAAATTACGAAATTGCCCGCTTTGGCCATGAAGCAGAACGCAGCCTCAAAGCAAAATACTCAGCCGAACGCCTGAAAGCGATTCAGATTCCTATTATCGGATTTCTGGAAGCCTTAAGTGCGTTATCGTTACTGATTGTGGGAGCGTGGCAAATTTCCCAAGGTAACTTGACAGTGGCGAATTTTTTCAGTTATCTGGCGGCGGCGGCGCTGTTAATCGATCCTATTGGTCACACAACTAACAACTACAACGAATTTAAGCAGGGTGAAGCATCTGTTGACCGCATTTTTGAATTGATGGCAATTCAGCCGACGACGATCGAAAAGACAAATGCGATCGCTCTCCCCCCAGTCAACGGCAAAGTAGAATATCGTCATATTTCCTTCGCCTATAAACCGGGTGAACCTGTATTAAAAGATATCAATTTATTAGTATCGCCAGGTGAAGCGATCGCACTTGTGGGTGCTTCTGGTGCTGGTAAAACTACATTTGTGAATCTCTTACCCCGTTTTTACGACCCGGAAGTTGGGCAAATCTTCATTGACGATGTTGATATTCGGGATGTGAAACTGCATAGTCTGCGGCGACAAATTGGGATTGTTCCTCAAGAAACCATCATGTTTTCGGGGACAATTGCTCAAAATATCGCTTTTGGACAATATATTTTTGACATAAAAGCAGTTAAAGAGGCAGCAAAAATTGCTAATGCCCATCAATTTATTAGCCAACTACCAGAAGGTTATAAGACTTGGGTAGGCGAACGTGGGGTAAACTTATCAGGAGGACAAAGACAAAGAATTGCGATCGCTCGTGCTGTTCTGCTCAATCCCCAAATTTTGATTCTCGATGAGGCGACATCAGCATTAGATTCCGAGTCAGAAGCGTTGGTACAAGAAGCGCTGGAAAGATTGATGGAAAAACGGACGGTGTTTATTATTGCTCACCGTTTAGCGACAGTTAGAAGGTGCGATCGTATTTTAGTTCTCGAACAGGGAGAAATTGTCGAATCGGGAACCCATGAAGAATTATTAGCCTTAGAGCGTCGCTATGCACGGTTTTATGCTCAACAGTTTAGTTAGATGTAAGGGAGTTTGAGGTTTTGAGACAACCGAATTAGTTTTTGAGTTCACAAAATCTATTTTTGAGTTAGAAGAATAAGTATCTATGTATTCAATACCCAATACTGTCGTACCAAATACTTCCATCTTCCATAATGGTATTACTAAAAATAGCCTTACGAATGTTATAAAAGCCTTCGACCGAACGCAAATCGGCATTGGTGAAGTTAGCACCATCGAAAGAGGAGTGGTTCACGAAAGCATCCCTGAGAATAGCATGGCTGAAATTAGCGCCATCAAAACCGCATTGGTACATTTCGGCTCTGCTCAGGTTGGCGTTGACAAAGGAAGTATTGATGAAGTTAGCTTGACCACCTCTAGCCTCACTTAAATTAGCACCGTTAAGGATGGCTTCATTCAACTGCGTTCCTTCCATATAAGCTCCCCTGAGATTAGCCCCAGTGAGATTGGTATTGTCCAGGTGAGCAGCTTCCAAAAAGGCTCCTTCCAAGTTGATCCCACTCAGGTCAGCCCCACTCAGATCGACCGCTCTCATGAACAAACTAGTTCTGCTGCAATTAACACTCCAAGCGAAGTTTCTTTCTCCCGCTTCATACCTATCCGACATTTCTTCAATATCCATAACTCAACTTCTGTATTAACTAACACGTATAAATATATTAGTTAAAGGCAGGGGAAGAAGAACTATTGATTATTGATTCAATGCCCTTCAGGAGTGCTGAGTGCTGAGTGTTGAGTCCTGAGTGTTGAGTGGGGAATCTCACTTATTTACTCAGCACTCGGAACTCGAAACGGGCTAAACGTCCCGCTGACGCTAACGGAACTGTTTTGCCCAATGCCCCTTATTAACTATCTCCTAGACTGAATTGCCTGGATCAACTCATAAAAAGGTTGCCAATTATCTTCTTGAGCAATTGATTCCCAAATAGATTCAATTACTGGTCTTAATAATACCGTTTTGGGATTATTAACAGCTAGAGTTTGGGTAATTATATCGGTGCGATCGCTATCAAAATCATTCAAGATTTTGTAGTATAGTATGCACCAATCATCAAAAATTGCTGATGCGCCCGGTACAGGTACAATATCTGAACTATTCATTACAAAACCTGGTTCATCTCGCCATTTAGATGAAAAAGTGCGAGCCATCTCATAAAAGAATTGATGATAACCAACTTGGCTTGCTTTCAAGAATTCAATCGTGAGATTTAAGAGTTCTTCAGCTTGTGGATGTTGCAACTCCACAAAACCCAACTTTTTCAACATCAACGAAGTGTATTCAGCTTGATAATACTCATCAAACCTAGCTAAACTAGCCTCCATATCGCCTTTATTAATAATTGCCTTGAAGGGTTCCTGGAGCATTTCTAAATTCAGCTTGCAAATAATTGGTTGATTGCTGTAACAGTAGCGCCCAGAATAGTCAAAATATGCAGCTATAAAGTATGGGTCATAAGTAGGGATAAATGCATAAGGCCCATAATCAAAGCTTTCTCCTGTAATCGACATATTGTCAGTATTCAGGACTGCATGACAAAAGCCCGCCGCCATCCACTGTGCTACTAATTCTGCAACCCGTTTAACTAATTCGGCGTAAAACAGGGCATATTTATCTTCTTCAGCATTTAAGTGTCGATAATACTGCTCAATTACGTGGTCTAACAACTTCTTAGTTAAATCTGGACGCTGGAAATAGTGCAGTCGCTCAAAAGTGCCAAACCGAATATGAGAACTGCTCATTCTAATCATCACAGATGAACGCGTAGGCGAAGGTTCATCGCCCCGCCAGAGTGGTAAACCTGTTTCAATCATGCTCAGACAGCGCGAAGTACGTACACCCAAGTAGTGCAGTGCTTCCGCAGCCAGCACTTCCCGCACCCCGCCTTTGAGCGTGAGCATACCATCGCCACCACGGGAGTAGGGCGTTCTCCCAGAACCTTTAGTGCCAAAATCGTATAATTTGCCATCATTGGCGCGTACTTGCCCGTAGAGAAAGCCTCTACCATCACCCAACTGTCCGTTATATTCACCAAATTGGTAGCCGTGATAACGCAATGCTAACAACGGTTTGCGTCCCTGAAATTGGCCAAAGGCTGCGATGAAATCTTCGTCTTTGACTACTTGGGGGTCTAGACCGAAACGGGGTAATAGTTCATCGTTACGCCAACGCAGGAGGTGTTGAGGAAATTCTGCCGCTGCAACCTCATCGTAGTAGTCGCCTCCTAGAGATTCTAAGGCGGTTTCGTAGTTGAGGGTGAGAAAAGGATTGCTAGAATTCTTGTCGTTTGGAGTTTCAGCCAGAGTCATTACGAGCAAAGCTAATTCATTCTTCCTTTAATACTACCTCTGGCTTCAGCATCATCAGCATAGACGCAAAAAGCGATTCATATCTAAAATCTGGCAGGCGCACAAAATAACCAACTGAATTTTGGTTCTTGACTCCTGGCTGCCGACTTCTGTTTTGATAAAGTTTTGCATATAAAAAAATAAGACTGGCTCAACCGAAGTTTGGATAAAATCTGCCAGCCTTCTGAAACTTAAACTTACAGCTATTTTCAGGTAAATAGACCACGCGGTAGGGGCACAAGGCCTTGCGCCCCTACTTCGATGTTGTTTGTGATACCTGTGAAGCTAGAATTTTTTTCACTTGCAGGTTATAAGCTTGCAAAATTGATTGAACCTGTTTCTGTTGATCTTGATTCAGATCCAAAGATTTTAACACTATTCTGATTCTCTGACGGGATTGCAGTGCTGCCTTAAATTTAGTATCTTGGGATGGGTTTAATAGAGCCTCAATATCCTTGTCTCTTTGCTGGCGAGCCGCTTGGATTTGTAAGCGCTGTTGATTTGTGAGTTTGATTGGCTGGTGTGATGCAGCACTAGTCTGAGTTTTTAAGGCTGGTGTAGTGCTGGGATTTGGGCCTGGTGCTGCCAAGACAACTCCGTTTAAGACGGTAGCAAAAGCGAAGATAGTAGAAAAGACAGATAAGCGCTTTATAGAATTAATGAGCATTTTAAAAAACTCCTCAACTGCTTAAGAAAATTGGACACAACGGCTAAAGCTAACTTTAGTAACTAAGCTTGTTAGCGAACAAATATTACTATTGCATTTGCCTGTGGAGTTGTTGTGTATTTATGATGAATTTACTATGAATTTGTAGAGGTTCAGAACTGATAGATTAAATTCATTCTCATATAAATATGATAGTATTGCGAATAGCTGTAAGATGGGTATTACTCAAAAATTACAAATGAGTATTTGAGTGCAATTTAAGAATGAGTTACTTGGATAAATTGACTAAACAAGGTTAATTATTATGAATGATAAAGAAACTTATTTAAAAGCAGTTTTAATGGATAAACAAAATAAATTCTATTGACAATAATCCTCAGCTTTTTTAAAACTTAGGTTCTTTCCAATAAGGATTTGTAAGACTTGTCAAAATATGATCTTCCCATTGTCCATTAATTAACAAATAGTCTCTAGCGTATCCTTCAACAACAAAACCAAGTCTTTTGAGTACATTACCACTGCGCCGATTGTGAGGCATATAGTTAGCCATAACTCGGTGAAAATTTAACTCTTCAAATAGATATTGAGTTGCAGATTTTAAACCCTCTGTCATATATCCTTTACCTTGTTTATTTTCAGCAAGGCTATATCCCACATAGCAAAAATGAGCGGCTCCTCGGACAAAATTACTAAAGTTGACCGTTCCAATAACTACGGTAGGATTTTTTTTTGTAAAAACAAATAGTTTTAACGATTGCCCATTGATAAATTCTAGAAAACTATTCTCTATCTGATATTGCCAATATTCTTCAGTGAAAAAACCATCAGCCCAAAGAGGGTAAAATGGAGTGAGATAAGTTTTGTTATCAATGAAGTACTTGAGAATTTGGGGTATATCTTCATGGATCGCTGCTCGTAATAATAGGCGATCGCTTGCAATTATTGGCAGTTCTGATATCATAAATTACTTAATCGGTGGGATCTCTTCCCAGAACATTCTCTAAATTTTGTAAATTCTCTCATAGTCTGCGGTTTAGCAGCAGTTAGATTAGCTGTCTGTCTCATTATCAGGGCTTACGCAAGTGTCATAGTTTTTTCATAAAGTTTGTTAATAGTCAGGGGTCAATTAACTGATTTTATATAGACTTTGAACTCTTGACCAGCATGACCAAGCCCCGTTGGGGCGGGTGTAGGGTGTAGGGTGTGGGGTGTAGGGTGTGGGGTGTAGGGTGTGGGGTGTAGGGTGTGGGGTGTAGGGTGTGGGGTGTAGGGTGTGGGGTGTAGGGAAAGAAATAGCCCCAGCCCCAACAACCAGTGGGATACATTGCATTGGTCGGGGTCTCAAGCCCCGTTAAATGCTGTCTTCCCTACACCCTTCCCCCTACACCCTTCTTGTTGACAAAAGATATATGTATGCCCAATGCCCTTTATAAAAGATGGGGTGAGTATTTTTGCTCTTAATCTGCCATTCAACCAAAATCTTGATAAGCTGATGTCTAATATCTAGAGCGGAAGGATTGAGAGCCAATGGGTGATAAAGCACAGTCCAGGGTACAACTTCGATAAAATAGCTTTGCCCAAAGGCTGTACCGCAGCAGATTTAAGCAAAAGACAGCTCAAGATTTAACCCAGTCTACAAGAAGGATAGTGATGTGGTGGGAATACGCTACGATTGGCAGGAATTAGAGATTCGGGCGATATACAACACGCCATTGCTAGAGCTTATTTATCAAGCTGCTAGCGTGCATCGCCAATATCATGACCCAACAAAAATACAAGTTTGTAAGCTTATATCTATCAAAACCGGAGGTTGTCCAGAAGATTGTAGCTACTGCGCCCAATCTTCCCGCTATAAAACAGAGGTAAAGGCGCAAGCACTCCTAGAAAAGGAAACGGTAGTTAACATCGCCCAGAAAGCTAAAGAAACTGGTGTTAGTCGCATCTGTATGGGTGCTGCTTGGCGCGAAGTCCGGGATAACTCACAATTTGAGGAAGTCCTGGAAATGGTCAAGGATGTGACTGCAATGGGTTTAGAAGTGTGCTGCACTCTGGGTATGTTGACGGCAAATCAAGCCAGGAAATTGTCAGAAGCAGGACTTTATGCCTACAACCATAACTTAGATACCTCGCAGGAATATTACAGCACAATTATTACCACGAGAACATATAGCGATCGCTTGAACACAATTGAGAATGTCCGTCAGACAAATGTCACTGTCTGTTCCGGCGGTATCCTGGGCTTAGGCGAAACAGTCGATGACCGGGTTGGGATGTTACAAACTCTGGCAAACTTACATCCCCATCCAGAGTCCGTGCCAATTAATATTCTTTCACAAGTACCGGGAACACCCTTAGAAAATCAGCCTGATGTCCCCATTTGGGATATTGTGCGGATGATTGCCACAGCCAGAATTTTAATGCCAGCTTCCGATGTGCGTCTTAGTGCCGGAAGGGCGAGACTTTCTCAAGTTGAGCAAGCTTTCTGCTTTATGGCAGGAGCTAATTCTATCTTTTCCAGCGACGACAACAAAATGTTGACGGTGACAACTCCCTGTCCAGATTACGATACTGACCGAGAAATGCTGAATTTACTTGGTTTGGGAATGCGTCCGCCTTCCCAAAGACAGGAGAAAGTAGCAAGTTCGGCTGTTGTAGGATAAACATCTGATTGTGGGATAGCCCTTTTGGCTATCCCACAATAAATAATTGGATATTTTTTACCTAAATTCCCTAAGCAGGTGTCAATAAAATCAACTGCTGTTGCAAAAGGCTTCTTACCTCATCCAATCCCAGTTCTACACTTGTCAATATCTCTGCAACTGTGGAGTTTTGATCGCATCTTTGCATAAACTCAAACTCTGCTACAGATAAATTAACAATTTGGTAATCGTAATTAAAGAAACATTGACTGGGAAATCCCTCAAGACAAGGATTAAGTTCGGGAATCGCTGCCAGTAGGGTCTTATCTTCCGACCAGTCAGCTTTGATTAAGGGAGGACGACCGAGGAAAAACTCGTAATGAGTTACTTCTGGGTCTAATAATTCTATCAGGCGATAAAGCTGGCGATCGCTCAATTCTTTTGCTCGTTCTACTAACTCTGGTGCTTTGCCCAAAAGTCTGTCTAAATCCCAGAAACTCGGATTCGAGAAACCAATAAATTCCAATCCCGAAGCATCAATTAATTCAAACAGCGTCTCAATGTTGTAGTCAATTTCTTGAGGATGAACGTACATATCAGCAAAGTATTCATCCTTGTTGTTTTCTAGCGACCAACGTTGTTTATCGTATTTGACAATTCGGTTATTTTCTGGTAGGGAAGCAAATATTTGTCGCCCGACTTGAACACCATCGCGGTAGTCGCCTTTTTTATCACCTTGAATAAGTGCGATCGCTTTTTGCATGAGTTGAATTTCCCAGCGCCCCAACTCCCCGTACACAAAAATGTGCATCAAGCCACCTGGGGCTAACTTCTTCGCCAAAGCTTGAATCCCGCGAATGGGATCGGGGGTATGATGCAAAACGCCAACACAGTTAATTAAATCAAACTCACCCGGTAACTGTTCCACATCAAACAAGCTGAGGTGATGAAATTCAACGCGGTTAGCTCCAGAACGCTGACAACGCTCTTTGGCTACAGCTAAAGCGCCTGTACTGAGGTCAATTCCCACAACAGAAGCTTGAGGATTGAGGTGAACCAAGTACTCTGTACCTACACCAGTACCGCAACCTGCATCTAAAATCCGAATATCTTGCCTTTGGGGTTTTTGACCGGTGCAGAAGTTATGAGCAGCTAGCCAATTCCAGCGCCAGTTATAGCCTGGAGGTGGTTCATCCAACAAAGCTTCTGGCGGAAAGGGGTAGGTATTGTAGAGTTTGGCAACAGCAGCACTAACAGTTTGGGAATCGGACATGATGAGGAATAACGCAGCATTTCTGAGTTTAGCGGATAGTGGATGATTAGGGCAAAGATTACTATTACTTATTTCTTACTATTTATCCAACAGCAAAGTCAGTAAATTGGCGTTTATAAGGAGCGTGAAATCCTAATACAATATCTTCTTTAGGTACTCCAGCAGCGATTAATTCATTAGCGATACCAATTTCTGTACCATCTCTTTGTATCCAAATTTTTTTATCTTTAATATCAACATGAATTATAACTCCGTAAATTCTCCGTTGTTCTTTCCAGCCAATATTTAAGACTTGATAATGATGGCGTTCTGCATCAAATAACAATTGAACCTCTGTGCCATTAGCCACATCATTAGCTAAATGATTACTTAAAATATCTTGAATAATTTGAGAGTAATTTATTCCTTCCATAAAACAATGTCCTGACTTAAGGAATTAAATATTAAAAGTTTAATTTGATATTCTTTTAAAGAATCTTGAATAAATTGACGGGAGAAAAAGTCTTGGTATGTATCTTGGCTAATAGCAAGATATAAAATACGTTCTGGTTCTTCTTTTTTTAATGCTAGCCGATAATTCAAGGTTTGACCTAAAGCGAGATGAAATTCCGTTACCTCAGATGCACCTACAAAAGATTTTATTTCTACGGCTATTTTTTGACCTTGTTTTTGTGCTGCCAATAGTCTTTCTGCTCCTAAATCCACAAAAAATTCAATATCATCAACTTTCAGATGCAGTGGATCGTGGGTAATCATCCAACCATCTTTTTCTAAAGCAGTGCGGACAGATTGATGGAATATATCTTTAGAAGGCATAGGTATCGTAAAGTCTGACAACAACAGCGCTAACGATTTGGGAGTCTGACATTTCAAGAGCAATATTGCAGCAATTCTGAGTTTAGCGAATGCGGAACACTTTAGGTATACAGATAATTGCGATCGCCATCAGCCCATATATTTTAGTTAGGGAAGTTGTTTCAGTAAAAACACTACTGTTTAAGTATCTCTTGGCTAATAAAATTTAATTATAATTTTGTATACGCAAGACTTTGTAACGATTGACCAATTCACACCGCCTATAGGCGAACTAATCACAATGGTTACTTAGCAAAAATTTACCACTCACCAACTCCTGAGCATGTGCAAAAGTTGGCGGTGATGATAACGCACCAACCCAAAAAGTCAAATTCATAATATTTTGAACCTTGAAGTTTGATATTGATTATAACTGCTTACCTATTTACTGCTAACCTTTAGTTTGTACGTGTCAGCGTAGCGTTTCGTAGATGACTACAATCTTTAAAAATTTACACTGCCTTACTTATCTATGGTTTGATTTTTATCATATTGTCTTTTGCGATCGCACCAATGATTTACAACCAATCAGAGTTTGATTTACGCTGTGAATGGGGTTCGCAAGGAGTTGCTCAACTTGCTCCCATCAGTGATCTAGTTGTGATAGTTGATGTTCTCTCTTTTTCTACCTGCGTGGAAATTGCCACCAATAACGGCGCGATAATTTTTCCCTACGCATATAAAGATGAATCAGCCATAGATTATGCCAAGTCAGTACAAGCAGAGTTGGCAAGTCATAGACAACGTTGGACTACAACTGGATATTCTCTCTCGCCAAAATCGGTAGCTGAAATTCCTGCTGGAACCAGACTAGTTTTACCATCACCTAATGGTTCTTTTTTAACTTTACATACAGGAAATACACCAACTTTGGCTGGCTGCTTGCGAAATTGCCAAGCTGTGGCGCAGTTTGCTCAAAAGTATGGTGATAAAATCGCTGTGATTCCTGCCGGTGAGAGGTGGAAAGATGATGGTAGCCTCCGCCCTGCATTTGAAGATTTAATTGGTGCTGGGGCAATTCTCAGTTATTTAGATGGCAGTTTATCACCAGAGGCGGAAGTTGCTGTGACAACATTTCAAGCTTTCCAGCAGGATTTATTAGGGTACTTGAAAAAATGTAGTTCTGGGAAAGAGTTGATTGAAAGAGATTTTGAGTCAGATGTTGAACTATCCGCCGCCTTTAACATCAGTAATTGCGTGCCTTTATTTAAAGATAATGCCTATGTCAACGTAAGTTCGACGAACCTCTCTCTGCCTTGAATTAAAGTTCAAGTCTGTGCTTCTTCAATTCCAATAGGGACGGTTTTGTGTAGTAAAACCTCTAATAAATTTTTTGATTGAGTCAATTATAGGGACACTATATGAGCCGTCGAATTCACGTTATCTATATTCCAGGAACAAGGTTAATTTGGTGTCACAGTTCTAATTATGCGTACACCATATTTATATACCTTTGACTTGCCAAATTACTCTTCTGTTTTTCCCAAGCAATGGTTGTGTTGATAATCTCGTCTAAATCATTGTGTTTTGGTTGCCAACCCAAAACCTTATGGATTTTATCAGCACAAGCTGCAACACAGGCAGGATCGCCTGGACGACGTGGTGCGGCAATAACGGGAAAATCTACACCAGAAATAGCCTTGACTCTTTCAATAACTTGTCGCACGCTGTATCCTTGCCCATAACCGCAGTTGAAAATTTGGCTTTCCCCTCCTTTTTCTAAGTAATCCAAAGCATCTAAGTGAGCAGTTGCCAAATCTTCAACATGGATATAGTCTCGAATTGCGGTTCCGTCGGGCGTAGGAAAATCAGTACCAAAAATTCGGACTTCTGGCTTGCGCTTGAGTGCTGCATCACAAGCAGCTCGAATCAAATGAGTGGCATTCGGTGACATTTGCCCCAATAGTCCACTTGGTTCGGAACCTGCTACATTAAAGTAACGTAAAATTACGTAGTTTAGGGAAGATACTGCTGCATAGTCCTGGATCAGCCACTCACTCATCAACTTTGAACGTCCGTAAGGATTAATGGGCTGTGTAGGATTCGACTCAGTAACAGGATTGTCTTTTACTTCTCCATAGACTGCGGCTGTGCTGGAAAAAATGAACTTGTTAACACCCATAACGCTACAGCAGCGCAGTAAATTTAAGGTGTTGCGGGTGTTGTTGGCGTAGTAGTCAAGGGGATGAGCTACTGATTCTGGAACAATCAGACTAGCAGCAAAGTGTAAGACTGCGCTGAATTTATGCTGGGCAAAAACTTGATAAAGATGTCCACTGTCTACTAAATCGCCAATAATTAGTTTCCCGTGTAGTACTGATGCTGGTGAACTTGTAGAGCAGTTGTCGTAGACAACGACATCATAACCAGCTTCTCCTAGTTGACGAACTACATGGGAGCCAATGTAACCAGCACCGCCAGTTACCAATATTTTCTTTTTCATTTCTTTTCCCTTATCTACCTTTACCTAACAAAACAACTCGAATCGTTTTGAAGGCGATCGCTAAATCCAACCAAATGGAATAATTTTTGATGTAGTACAGATCGTATGACAGCTTTTCGTAAGCATCTTCTATAGATGCTCCATAGGGATACATAACCTGTGCCCAGCCTGTAATTCCAGGTTTGACCAAATAGCGAACTTCATAGTAGGGAATCGCTTCTTTGAGTTTGACATCAAATTCTGGTCGTTCTGGACGAGGCCCAATCAGACTCATTTCACCCCGTAAGACGTTCCATATTTGAGGTAATTCATCAATACGCAACAAACGTAGCCAGTATCCGACTCTGGTGATTCGTGAATCGCGTTGACTAGCCCACTGCGCCCCCAACTTTTCTGCATCCTGATACATGGAGCGAAATTTATAAACTCTAAATGGTTTACCGTGTAACCCACTTCGCTGCTGACTGTACAATACTGGGCCAGGGCTATCTAGCTTAACTAGTAATGCAACCAACAACAGAAGTGGTGCAACTAATACTAGTAAAAAGAGGATCAAGATGAGATCGATACCTCGCTTCAGTTTCATGCTGAAGTAACCAGGCATTAGGTTAAAACCATCACTAAAAGCCAACCATTTATCTTGTAACAACGACGAAGGTAGTTTATACCAAAATGTTTCGTAAACATCTGGCAATGTATAAACCGGAATGCCTCGCAATCGCATCTGCATTAACTGTTGTGCTTGTGACTTGGAAAAGTTTATCTGTGCTGTAACTATTACCCCAGACCAGGATTCTTGACTCCATTGCAACAAATCGCTCAGGCTTCCCTGATAACTCAGATTTCTTTTTGGTAAATCTATAGTTTTTTGGTTTTCCTCTGCTAGAACAGTCAATTTCCCTAAGGGATTCAGTCCTAGCAATTTTTGTGCAAATTTGATGGCATTATCCCCGCCTCCTAGTATTAACCAACGGCTTTTGAGAGCGTGCGATCGCACCCATCTCACTGCGACCACGCGCAATATTATTGCCCAGATAGTAAAGATTCCCAAGCTAGGTAAAAAGACACTCCGCCACGTTACCGGATTCTGTTGGGCAATACCTGATAAGTAAATTAGGGCAGAAATAAAGAATGCGATCGCAAAGCTACAAATAATAATTCGAGCGGGCGCTCTTAAACCTGAAATTTGCCGATCTGGATGGTAAGCATCTGCTAAATAAAATGCTGCAAGTATCATGCAGACAAATGTATAAGGTAACGGATTTAGCCAATGTAAGGGTTGATCTAAACGCAACCATTGTGCGATCGCTAAACAAATTAGCAACCCAAAAATATCCCCTAACAAAAGCAATATCGGTAGGCTGCGGACTATATTTGGCAGCCTAGTATTGGTAGGTAAACTAACATAACTTGTGGAAGTCATTGGTTTTTATTATTCTTCAGTATCCCGATCTCAATTTCTTTGTTAAAACCAGCAACAGATTCAAAGAAGGGAACATTAAAGACTAGCCGTATTGTGCCAAAGCATACAAAAATAAGAAATTTACTATGCTCTGTTTTTCAAAGAAATTGGAGATTAGGTATTACAAACTAAAAGGGGAACTATCTGTGCGTCGGTATAGCATATCTGTAGGATATACATCCTCACTTGCATTGGCTGTACGAACTACACTACGAGTTAAAGGTTGTTCTTTTGACATTTGCATTATGCCATGAGTGTAGTCAATCTGAACTTTATATTTAATTTATTTATTAACGTATATTTACTGCTAAAGTAAGTGTTTACAGAGTAACAAAATAAGGTAAAAACTTATGCAAGCTGTTAGAAGGCTGTTATTAAATTGATTTAATAATGACTTGAAATAAATACTTATCAATGTAATCTAAAATATTAGAAAAAAGTTAAAACACCTTGACATCCAGATAATATTTCTGGGATAAATCTAAGAAAATCTCACAAAAAGCAAACACTTAAAAAACAAGTACTTTTTTGTTTTTTTTGATACAGAAGATTATTGATTAATCCTAATTATGTCCAAAAAACTATCTTGGACTACCAAAATTGTGAAGCAAAATTAGTAAAAACAATTTCAGGTATTCGTAACATACTCCATGCCCTCTAACCAAGAAGACCAAAACTCCTTAGATTTGCAGCAATACTCGCTACTTCTGAAAAGGCGTTGGCTAATTATAGCTGCGGTGACTGCCTCTATTTTTGGGCTTTCAGCTTTAAATGCTATCAAGCAAAAACCAATTTATGAAGCAGAGGGTAAGTTGCTTTTCAGTAAAACTGACCGCGTTTCTTCGCTGACAAGTCCCTCGGCACAAGTTGGGGAGTTGAGAAGTGTGACTGAAATCAACAGTCCGTTGGATACAGAAGCAGAGGTCATTCGTTCTAATCCAATAGTTGAGAAAACTATTGCTAGTCTCAGGTTGGTAGATAAGCAAGGAACACCCTTGGAAATAAATGAGTTTCTCAAACAAGTCAAAATTAAAAGTGTCCGGGGTACAGATATTTTGGCGATTTCGTACAGCAGCAGCAATCCAGAAGAAGCCGCAGATGTTGTGAATTCGCTGATGAGATATTACCTGGAGAACAATATTCAGATTAACCAAGCCCAAGCGACAGTGGCAAAGAAGTTTTTACGCAAGCAATTGCCTGAAGTTGAAGCAAGGGTAGCCAGATCGGAAGCAGCTTTGCGTCGATTTAAAGAAGGAAATCGGGTAATCGCTTTAGAGCAAGAAGCAACAAAAGGAGTGGACAAACTCGCGAATTTATCAGACCAGATTACCCAAGCCCAGGCAAATTTAACGGATGCTGAGACTCGCTCAAAACTTCTGCAACGTCAATTGAGGTTGAATTCGCAGCAGGCTGTGGATATGGGGAATTTAAGTCAATCAAAAGCTGTGCAGGAAGTATTAACACAATACCAACAGGTGCAAAACCAGTTAGCAATAGAAAAGACTCGCTATACAGACAAACATCCGACGATCGCTAATTTGTTAGCAAAAGAAGCAGCCCTCAAAAAGCAGCTAGAGACGCGAATTTTTGAGAATGCAGATAGAGAAAAATCTGTACCAGCCCAGAATTTAGGGATGGGAGAACTCAAGCAGACCCTACTGGCCCAACTGGTACAGTCGGATGTAGAACGTTCAGCATTAGCTAACCGAATTACAGTTTTGCAGAATGCATACACACTTTCCCAAAGACGATTGAGTGTTTTACCCCAATTGCAAGAAAAACAGCAACAGCTAGAGCGACAGTTGCAAGTTGCTACATCTACTTATGAAGAATTGCTAAAGCGATCGCAAGAAGTCGATGTAGTAGTAAATCAGAATGTCGGTAATGCCAGAGTAATATCTGCGGCTTTACTTCCTAAAAAAGCTCTTCCTTCCAAAATTGCCTTTCACCTAGCGCTGGGTGGATTTTTGGGAATTTTGCTGGGTGTAGGGGTAGCTTTGATCTTAGAAGCTATGGATCGATCCCTCAAAACTCTTGAGCAAGCCCAGCAGTTATTAGGTTATTCTTTACTCGGTACGATTCCTCATTTAACTCAAAAAGCTAAAAACAGTGGGGAAGGTTTAGTCGAACTAGCAGTCAAAGATAATCCATATTCGGAAGCAAGTTCAGCCTTTGAGATGCTTCAGACGAACCTGGATTTTACTATCTCCGATCGACCACTAAAAGTAATTGCCGTAGTTAGTTCAGCCCCAGGTGAAGGCAAATCATTTGTGGCTGCAAATTTGGCAGTAGCTAAAGCACAGATGGGGCGCAGAATCCTATTAGTAGATGCGGATATGCGTCACTCTTCCCAACAGGAAATATGGAAACGATCTAATCCAGTCGGACTAAGTAATGTTTTAGTTGGTCAAGTAGAGTTTCGCAACGCCACCCAAGAAGTATTAGTTAACTTGGATTTATTAACGGCTGGGACAATCCTAGCGAAACCCGCAGCATTGCTAGATTCGCAGCGCATGGATTTGTTAATTCAAGAGGCAGTCAAAGACTATGATTGTGTGATTATTGATACTCCTGCCTTGAGTTTGTTTGGTGATGCACTCATGCTAGGCAAGATGGCAGATGGGATATTGCTGGTTGTACATCCTGGAGTGCTTGACCGTGCTGTTGCTAAGAGTACGAAAATCATGCTAGAGCAAGCGCGATCGCATGTTTTAGGAATGGTGGTAAATGGGGTTACTGCTGAAAAGGCGTCTGGTTACTATCACTCTAAGGGGTCTTACGGTGGAAAAAAGTCTGCTTTGAGTCAGATAAATTTGCCTGGGATAAGAGCTTGATGAAGTTTATTGACTTGACTATAGGTTAATGGGGATAGGGGTATTTTCATGATCGGAAAACAGACAATCGAACCTCGGCAGAAATTAGTCATTAAGGCAGGGCAAACCGAGCAGCAGTACTGGCAGGATATTTGGAAGTATCGGGAGTTGTTTTACTTCTTGGCTTGGCGAGACATCTTGGTGCGCTATAAGCAAACGGCCATCGGGCTGGCTTGGGCATTGCTGCGACCTTTTTTAACAACAGTTGTGTTTACGGTTGTATTTGGTGTTTTACTCAAGGCTCCGTCGGCAGGTGCGCCTTACCCGATTGTGGTCTTTTCGGCGATGCTACCTTGGCAGTTCTTTTCCAATGCCTTGAGTGAGTGTAGTAATAGCTTAATTAGTAATTCTAATTTAATTTCTAAAGTTTATTTTCCGCGTTTGATTGTGCCAACGAGTGCGGTGATTGTGAGTTTTGTGGATTTTATGATTTCTGCAATCATCCTGTTGGGCTTTATGGCGTGGTATAACTTTGTGCCGGATTGGCGAATTTTAACGCTGCCGTTGTTTATTGCGATCGCATTTGCAGCGGCGATCGGGGCGGGATTATGGCTGGCGGCATTAAACGTGGAATATCGAGATTTCCGGTATATTGTGCCGTTTATTGTGCAGTTTGGACTCTATATCTCGCCGGTGGGTTTTAGTAGTAGTGTGGTGCCGGAACAGTGGCGACTACTTTACTCCTTAAATCCAAT
Source organism: Nostoc sp. LEGE 12454 (assembly GCF_056620565.1). Classification (NCBI taxonomy): domain Bacteria; kingdom Bacillati; phylum Cyanobacteriota; class Cyanophyceae; order Nostocales; family Nostocaceae; genus Nostoc; species Nostoc sp. LEGE 12454. The sequence goes on along the minus strand of NZ_JBWQXL010000028.1, from coordinate 46,095 downwards.
GGTGGGTGTGATTGATGGGTTCCGGTGGGCAATTTTGGGTAAAGACTTTGCTATTTATTTACCCGGATTTCTCTTGTCCGTAGGGTTAGTCATCTTAGTCCTGATTACCGGAATTTACTATTTCCGCCGAATGGAGCGCAAGTTTGCGGACATTATTTAGACACAGCGTTTCAGGAACTGTTAGCAGAGGTTGGAGGATATATGGCAGATACGGTGGTTAAGGTTGAGAACTTAAGTAAGAGCTATGTGTTGAGCCATCAGCAGGAGGGATATCGCTATAAGGCGTTGCGCGATGTGATGGTGGATGGGGCGAAATCGATCGCGAAGACGTTGAACCCCTTTAATCAAAACGCAAAACGCAAAACGCAAAACTCGAATCATGAGGAATTTTGGGCAGTCAAGGATCTGTCGTTTGAGATTAAGCAGGGCGATCGGGTTGGAATTATTGGGCGGAATGGAGCGGGCAAATCGACGCTGCTGAAGCTTTTGAGCCGGATTACGGAACCTACTCATGGCAGTATTGAGATTACGGGGCGAGTGGCGAGTTTGCTAGAGGTGGGGACAGGCTTTCATCCTGAGCTGACAGGGCGGGAAAATATTTACCTCAATGGCGCGATTTTGGGCATGAGTCGGGAACAGATCAAACGCAAGTTTGATGAAATTGTTGATTTTGCAGAGATTGAAAATTTTTTAGATACGCCTGTTAAACGCTACTCCTCTGGGATGTATGTACGCCTAGCATTTTCGGTTGCAGCACATTTAGAGCCAGATGTTTTGATTGTGGATGAGGTTTTAGCAGTTGGAGATGCAAATTTTCAGAAAAAATGTCTTGGCAAAATGCAGGAAGTATCCAACAATCAAGCTCGAACAGTTTTATTTGTAAGTCATAATATTGAAGCAATTCAACGGCTATGTTCTAAATGTTTGTTACTAAATAAGGGGCAGCTAATTAATTACGGGAATACAAACAACGTGATGACTCAATATTTATCTAGTAACTATTATTCTTGTCAAGCTTTCCCCAAAAAGTGGATAAGTTTAAGCGATGCACATCGAAATGGCAATGGACAAGCTCGTTTTATCGCTGTTCAATATAGTAGTTCAAAAAAAGATATTTCTTTTAATGCTTATTCAAATGGTGAACTTGAATTTCTACTGAAGATTGAATCAGATTCTTCAAGAAATATTGGAAGTCTTGCAGTTGTTGTGTATAACCAGTACGGTATAAAATTAGTCAATGCGGATATTGTATCACTTGGACAAATAATATCCCTTCAGCAGGGAGAGAATATAGTTAAATTAAATATTGAAAAGCTACATTTAAAATCAGGTACTTATGTAATTGGTCTTTGGCTTTCCGATTCTTCCTTTAATACTATCTTTGATTTTATTGAGTCGGCATTTGAAATAGAGGTAGTTGAACTTCCATCCGAAGAGTTTGCTATAACATGTGATGGTTTAGTAACCTGTAACTTTCAAGCATTCTCAGCGCCAATAGCCGATTCAAATCTAAATTACAACACATAGAAGTCTTTCAATGAGAGATTTATGGAAATAGTTTGATGTTTATTTTATACAACGAAAAGACATCTATTCTGATACAAGATAGATAAGGTAACAAGGTATGGAAAAGCAAAATGTTCTTTATTTCACAAGTTATCCTTTAGACCCTAATAATGGTTGTGGAATGGCACTTTTAAATGATATTTATCAATTATCTCAGATAGAAGATATCAACCTTTATGTTGCCGTTACTTGTAACGAAAGTAGTCAAGTAGAAACCAAAATACAATTAGAAAAACTTAAAATTAAATATTACTTAACTACTCGATTAAATCCTTGTGAAAAAAAAGAAAATTTCTTAAAAGAAGTAGTAAAAACATATAAAAGGTTAACGTACAAATTACGATCGACTTTTAGCTTTCAAAATGTAACGTACTACAATTGGGAGCGAGCAAAAGATATTTCTGAATATTTAACTGAACTCTGCGATCGACTCTCAATCAAAGTTGTTATTGTTGAACAGCTATATAGTATTTTATGGTTTAAAAATTTCCTTAAACTTAAACAACAAAAGATATATCTTGCAACTGATAAAGAAGCAGAATTTTTTAAAGCTCTTGCTCCCTATAATTGGTTCAATTACAAATCTAAATTTAGTATTTTTATTAGTTATTTAAGACTAAAAACTTTTGAAAAAAAAGTCTGTGAATTGGCTGATAAATGTATATTTATGTCCGAAGCAGATATTCCCAACTATTTACTAGCTAATGAAAAAGCATCGATCAATTCACAAATACTCCCACCTAAACTCGTCGGCTGGCATTATACAAATTCAAAAACAGTTTTCTTTGCTGGTAATATTAATTTTCATTTCAATTTCTTAGCGGTAAAATGGTTAATTTGTGAATTATCTCCGAGATTATTAAAACTAAATAATAAAATAAAAATTGTGATTACTGGTACAGATTTTCATAATATGCCTAAAGATTGGACTATAGAAAGTAATGTTCATATTCCTGGCTTTATTCCTAAAGAACAGCTTGAGATTTTGTTTCAGACTTCCGATATTTTTATATGTCCTATTGATAATGATTTTTCAGTGAAGATGAAATTAGTTGAATGTGTTTCTTATGGAATGCCTTTCTTTGCAACTGAGCCTTGTCTTAAAGCATTACCATATTTATCTGGTTTGCCAATTTTAGATATTAATAGCCCTGACGAAGCAGCAGCTTATATTTGTGATACTTTATCGAGGAAAGAAGTCTTAGAGGAATTAAGTCACCGAATCTTAGAAGATGCTTTTAATTTTGCTAATACTCGAAAAGATTGGTGGATAAAAACTGTTTTAGACATATAAATATTCAACTTTAAATATTGAGATAACTATCAAAATTTATTTATCTCAATTTATAAAAATTGTCAAACACTAGTTATTACAACATAACCAAAATGACTACTTTCCATCAATCAGTTTTAGTTACTGGAGTAGCGGGATTTATTGGTCGTTACGTTGCTCGGTATTTCTCAGAGCAAGGTTGGTCGGTAATAGGCGTTGATAATTCGCCTCCTGAAAATGCTCCCCTTCACAACTTAACAGCCTATCATCGTCTCAAATTACCCGACCTCTCTTTAAATAACTTATTAAAGGAATATTCTCCTAACATTTGCATTCATTGTGCAGGGCGTGCTTCTGTTGGCTTATCGATTATAGAACCCGATGTTGACTTTCAATCTAACACAGCTTTAACTTTTGAAATTTTAAATGCGTTGCGAATTAATGCGCCTAGATGTCGATTTATTTTTCTTTCTAGTGCAGCTATTTATGGAAATCCAGAGTCATTACCTATTGGAGAAACTCAACGCTGTAACCCCATTTCCCCTTATGGATTTCATAAGTTACAAAGCGAACAACTATGTTTAGAATTTAGCAAAGTTTATGATTTACCAACTGCAAGTGTACGAATTTTTTCTGCTTATGGCCCGGGTTTACGCCGTCAAGTCCTTTGGGATATTTGCCGACAAGCAATTTATCAACCCATAGTTAAGTTACAAGGAACTGGCAAAGAAAGCCGTGATTTTATTCATGTACTCGACATTGCCAAAGCTTTATTAGTAGTAGCAACTTCTGCACCAATGCAAGGAGAAACATATAATTTTGCAAGTGGAAGAGAAGTTACAATTTCAGAACTAGCGGAGATGGTGTTTAAATCCTTAGACTACAAAGGTAGTGTTGAGTTTGATGGAATGGTTCCTGTTGGAACCCCCATTAATTGGCAAGCTGATGTTACAAAATTAGGAAGTCTAGGAATAACCGATTTTTTATCTTTAGAACGGGGTGTCCGTGTTTATGCAAATTGGAGTTATGCAGAACTGTTGGGCATATAGTTCTTCTTTAAAAAAGCCATACTCATTAAAAGAATTTTTATCATGAATACAGAACAGTTAAAATTAATCGTCCAAAAGATATTACCATCTCCTACCCACCACTGGCTAAAGTCTCAATATAATAAGGTACGCCTGGGTACTCTGCAAAGCTTAAAACCTATAAATTCAGGTTGGGGTTTTGAACAAGGAAAACCAATTGACCGCTACTATATTGAGAATTTTTTGGGTCGCCATTCAAATGATATTTATGGACACGTATTAGAAATTGGAGATAACTATTATACTCAGCAATTTGGAGGCGATCGCGTTACTAAAAGTGATGTATTGCACGTTCAAGATAACCCCAATGCAACAATCATCGCAGACCTAACAGATGCGGAACATATACCATCAAATACATTTGACAGCTTTGTTTTGGTTCAGACGCTTCAGCTAATTTACGAAGTGCGACTAGCGCTGAAAACAACCTACAGAATTATGAAACCAGGAGGTGTTGTTCTGGCTACGTTTCCGGGAATCACACCACTCAAAGATGAGGAATGGAACAATTGCTGGTGTTGGAATTTTACAGCCCTATCTGCACAGCGACTGTTTGAGGAGGTTTTTCCTAAAGAGAATATTCAAGTCGAAACCCACGGAAATGCTTTGGCAGCCACAGCTTTTCTTCAAGGATTGGTAGTTCAAGATATACCCAAGGGAAAGCTAGATTATCATGACCGTAGCTATGAGGTAACTATCACCGTCAGAGCAGTGAAACCTGAGGTGATGGAATGAAAATACTTGGAAGTGACAAATTGCAGCGAGCGATTCGACGGCTCCAGAAAAATTTAGCATCCTCTAAGGGGCTTATTTTGATGTACCATCACGTCGCTGAGGTAGAATTAGACCCCTGGAGTCTGTGCGTAACTCCCCAGTACTTTGCCGAACAACTAGAAGTTTTACAAAAAAAAACCCACCCCATTAGCCTCAAGCAATTCGTGCAAGCGCATCGAGATGGCAAAATTCCAGATCGAGCAGTGGTTGTCACCTTTGATGACGGTTATGCAGACAATCTCCATCATGCCAAACCAATACTTGAGCGCTATAGCATTCCAGCCACGGTTTTCGTAAGTACTGGCTACATAGGAAAAGAGCGTGAGTTTTGGTGGGATGAATTAGAACGGCTACTTTTGCAACCAGGCACATTACCTGAGAAACTTTCTCTGAATATTAATGGTAGCCTTTGTCACTGGGAGCTAGGGCAAGCAGCAAATTACACTGAACAAGACTATCAAAGCGATCGCATTTGTAAAGCCTGGGAAGCTAAACCCGGTTCTCGAATGTCTTTCTATTACTCAATTTGGCAAGTATTACTACCTTTACTGGAACGAGAATGTATAAAAGCTCTAGACGAGTTAGTAATTTGGGCTAATGCCGAATCTACGGTACGCAAGACTCACCGCTCCCTTTTACCGGAAGAAGTGTGTGCTTTGGGCCAAGGGGATTTAGTAGAAATTGGCGCTCACACAGTTACCCATCCATTTCTTTCAGCACAATCGACAGAATTACAAAGGTATGAAATCCAGCAAAGCAAAGCTGCTTTAGAGGAGATGCTCAATTGTCCCGTGACAAGTTTTTCCTATCCATTTGGTAATTACACTCCAGAAACCCTGGAACTGACTCGAACTATTGGATTTGACTGTGCTTGCACTACAACTGAAGACATTGTATGGCGACAGAGCAACAGTTTTCAATTGCCTCGCTTCGGGATTGAAAACTGGAATGGGGAAGAATTTGCCAAGCAATTAGCGAGGTGGTTTCATGGTTGAACAGATAAATAACAAACCGTTAGTTTCCTGCATCATCATCTTTTTGAACGGTATTGAAAAGTTCTTTATAGAAGCAATAGAAAGCATTTTCGCTCAAACCTATGACAATTGGGAACTTTCGTTAGCAGATGACGGCTCAACCGACGAGAGTACAGCTATTGCGTTGCGATATGCCCAACAACACCCTAACAAAGTGCGCTATTTGGAGCATGAAGGTCATCAAAATCGCGGTATGAGTGCAACGCGCAATCTGGGAATTCGCCATGCAAAAGGTGAATATATTGCTTTACTAGATGCAGATGATATCTGGTTGCCACAAAAACTGGAGAAGCAGGTAGCAATATTAGAAGCTCACCCCGAAGCAGGTATGGTTTATGGCTCCACTCTGATGTGGTTTAGCTGGACGGGTAATCCTGAAGATGCGAAGCGCGATCGCCAGCGAACTCTGGGTGTAAAACCTGATACTCTACTAAAACCGCCAACACTGCTCAAGTTGCTTTTGAAAGGCAAAGTCGAAACACCAGGCACCTGTAGCGTCCTCATACGTCGCAAACTCGTTCAAGATGTCGGTGGCTTTGAGGAGTCCTTTCGAGGAATGTTTGAAGATCAAGCCTTCTTTGCCAAAGTCTGTGTCAAAGCATCTGTCTTTGTAGAAAGTGGCTGTTGGGATAGGTATCGACAACACCCAAAAAGCTCCTGTTATGTTGCACAAGCTTTAGGACAATACAATCCACTCAAACCAAATTCTACCCACTTAACTTTCTTAACCTGGTTAGAGAAATATTTGTGCGAACAAGGATACCAGGATACTGAGATTTTGCAAGCATTAAATAAAGCATTATGGTCTTACCAGCACCCACGAATGTTCTACTTATTGCAATTTTTTCAAGATGTTGCTCAGTCTCTTACGAGGAGTATAAAAAAAATTGTGAAATTCATATTTAGACATACTCAGCATAAACCTAGCGATCTGTCCAAAACTAATTGACGGATAGTTTTTCACAATGACTTGAATAAATTATTTTATTACAGCAATAAAAAAACAAATTAACTGATGAAAAGCCAATTATTATGAATGAGTTATACCCTTTTCGATCTGTTATTCAACCTGTGCCCAATGGAGAACCACGACCTTTATGGTCGGTTATGATTCCCACCTACAACTGTGCAAACTATCTGCGTGAAACACTGACGAGTGTGTTATCACAAGACCCAGGACCAGAGATAATGCAAATAGAGGTGGTTGATGACCACTCCACCAAGGACGATCCTGAAGCTATTGTTAAAGAATTAGCAGGCGATCGCGTTAGTTTTTATCGCCAACCAGAAAATGTTGGACATGTTAAGAACTTTACCACCTGCCTAGAGCGATCGCGTGGCAAACTCATCCATCTTTTGCATGGTGATGATTGCATTCGGGAAGGCTTTTATCGCAAGATGCAACAAGCATTTGATAACCAGCCAGAAATAGGAGCCGCTTTCTGTCGTCACATTTTTATGGATGAGGCAGGGCACTGGCGACACTTTTCTGAGATATTACAACCTCAAAGCGGTGCGATCGATAATTGGTTGGAAAAAATTATAGTCAAACAATATCTTCAAACTCCCTCTATTGTTGTTCGCCGACAAGTATATGAAAAGTTAGGTAGTTTTGATCGTCGGTTTTGTTTTTATTATGAAGACTGGGAAATGTGGGTACGAATTGCCGCACAATACCCTGTATGGTATGAAGTTGAACCACTAGCTATTTATCGGCTACATTCTGTATCTAACACTGGACAAACTGTGCGTACAGGTAAAAACATACAAGAGGTACGCCGTGGGTTGGAAATTGTACAGTCCTATTTGCCTGCTTATCTGCCACAATCAACAATCGATCGCCTGATCGATGCCAATAAAAAACACTCGGCAATCTGTGCTCTCAGAACAGCCCAAAATATGCTGATGATTGGCGATATACCTGCTGCGATCGCACAAATTCGAGAGGCACTTAAATGCAGTATTTCACCAAAGGTTATGGCATATTTTCTTTACTTTGCTACCCAAGCTGGATTGAAACGTTCGCTGTCATTTTATCGAAGTTAAATAAACTAAATAATACCAATTGTGGAAAATAATGAGATAGTCCCTCCAGTCATTGAAATGCTTTCAGGCTTGTTTATTATTTTACGACTTTAGGATTTACGCACTGTACAAACGCATTATTTCGTGTATCAATTTTCAGGAAGAAAGGTATTGTCAAAATGCAAACTCCAGTTGCGTTCATCATTTTTAATCGCCCAGATAGAACCGCAAAAGTGTTTGAGGCAATTCGCCAAGCGCGTCCACCGATGCTCCTAGTTGCGGCGGATGGTCCTCGTGTAAATCGAACAGGAGAGTCCGAAAAATGTGCTGAGACTCGATCGATAATCGATCGCGTAGACTGGCCCTGCGAAGTCTTAACCAATTATTCTGACATCAATATGGGAATGAAGCAGCGGGAAGCAACTGCTTTTTCTTGGGTATTTGACATCGTTGAAGAAGCTATTCTTCTGGAAGACGACTGTTTACCTCATCCGACATTTTTTCCCTATTGCGAAGAATTATTGAGGTATTACCGTCATGATGAGCGGGTCATGACAATTTCTGGAGATAATACTCCCTTGGGCAATCCTAGAAATCGGCAGATTCAGGACAGCTATTACTTTTCGATTTATACCCGAACATGGGGATGGGCAACTTGGCGTAGGGCATGGCAACATTACGATCTGGAAATGAAAAAGTGGTCAACCATTCGCGACGAGGGCTGGCTAAAAGACATTCTCAGAGATTCCAGAGAAGTCGAATTTTGGCAAAACCAATTTCAATCTACCTATGATGGTTTTGATACTTGGGACTATCAATGGATGCTTTGTTCCTGGTTACAAAATGCCTTGAGCATTATCCCCACAGTTAATTTGATTAGCAATCTGGGATTCGATCTGGATGGAACCAATACAACAGATCGAGGCGATCCACGCTCGAATGTTCCGACACAAGCCGTGCAATTTCCATTACAACATCCGCCCTTCACGATCCCAGATCGCCAAGCCGATCGCTTCACAAGAGAAAATGTTTATATGCCAAGTCTCTTGAAACGTGTGCAGAGAAAGCTCAGAAAAACATTCAAAAATTTAAAATAATTTGTCGAACTGTTAATGTTTAACTATTGAATCTACTTATGCAAATTATTCATACTAGTTATTCTGATTTATCTGGAGGTGCTGCTCGTGCAGCTTACCGGATTCATCGTTGTCTGTTACAGGCAGAAATAGACTCTCGGATGCAAGTTTTGTCAAAGAGTTCTGACGATCCAACAGTTAGAGGTAATTCATTAAAAATCGGAAGAATAACAACAGAAATTCGTACAGGTATTGGTTTATTAGCCAAAAAAACCATCAAAAGTTCCGATCCAACGCGTTATTCAGCTGGGATTCTTCCTTCTAATTGGGTAAAATCTTTCCATGCCTCTGATGCAGATGTGATAAATCTTCATTGGGTAGGTGCAGAGACTTTATCCATTCGTGAAATTGGTCAGATTCGTAAACCGATAGTGTGGACGTTTCACGATATGTGGGCATTTTGTGGAGCAGAGCACTATACAAACGATGGACTTAATGCTCGCTGGCGTGAGGGTTATCGAGCAGACAATCGTCCACAAGACGAGTCTGGTTTCGATTTAAATCGTTGGACTTGGGAACGCAAGCAACGTAACTGGAAATATCCTTTCCATATTGTTTGCCCTAGTAACTGGCTAGCAGATTGCGTTCGCAATAGTGCATTGATGGCAGATTGTCCCGTCTCAGTAATACCATATCCCTTAGATTTAGATAGCTTTCGTCCGATTGAAAAAACATTAGCACGACAGCTTTTGAATTTACCTCAACAGCGATCGTTAATTTTATTTGGTGCCTTGGGTGGAACAAACGATCCTCGCAAAGGTATTGATTTATTATTACAAGCTACCAGTTTTCTGGAAAATCAAAAGTCAAAAGATATAGAAATTGAAATAGTAATTTTTGGGCAGTCACGTCCGCCACAAGTTCCTAAATTGGGTTTCCCGCTTCGATACACAGGACATCTTGCTGATGATATTTCTCTCGCTCTACTCTATTCTGCTGCTGATGTTTTTGTTGCACCTTCTAGACAAGATAACTTACCAAATACAGTTGTTGAGGCAATAGCCTGTGGTACTCCTACTGTTGCCTTCAAAATTGGAGGAATGCCTGATTTAATTCAGCATAAGGTGTCAGGCTATTTGGCACAACCATACGAAGCAGAAGATTTAGCAACAGGAATTCAATGGGTCTTACAACAACAAAAAGAAAGTAAATCTCTTAGTTTAGCAGCCCGTCGTCATGCAGAATATATGTTTGATCCAGTTCGGATCGCACAGCAGTACGTTGCGGTTTATAAGGAAGCAATGAATATACAAAAAAAGTGAGTAACTATATAGGGCTTGATGAAAAAGCCGCCACAGTGGATTTAGAATTCACACAGCTTGATAAATAGTAGCTTCGTAACAGAGTCTCATCAAATTTGTTTAGCAACCTCCCAAAGAAAGTGCAAGATTTTTGAGTCTATCGAGGTGATAATGTTGCACTTATAATATCTAAAAATTATGCTTCTTAAATTCATCCCAGAAAAGGATAAAATCCATTCAATACATAAAATTTTTTCTTTGTTTGGCAATTTTAAAAATTTTATTTTGATATTTGGTCTAGCTATTTGGGCTATTATTCCGTTATTAGGTGTAGTTTTTATACTTGCATATTGCCAAATTAATGTTTCTCAAAATCAAATAGTAGGAAACCAAAAACGTGTACTCAATATATTTCCAATCTTACTAGTTTTATTTACAATAACTACATATATAGCCAGCTTTGAGCCATTTCAAGATACAATTGTATATCTTGATATTTATTCTTCGCTTCAGAAAGAAACAGGGTTGACTATTCCAGATATCGAACTAGAACCAGTCTCTTTCATTTTGCCTAAATATTTGAGTGTATTAATAGGGCCTAGTCAACTGAGTTTTTTATTCCTTCAATCTTTGAGCATGAATACGGCTTTCACCGTTTTATCCATGCTATTTATGCCCGATTTTTATCCATTAATCATATTAATTAATGTAACGACTCAAGGATATTATTTTCAACTATTTTGGATGAGGCAAATTTATTCATGGATATTTATAATACCTGCTATCTATATTGATAATTTTGCGATCGCTTGTCTTTGTATATATGTCGGCTATTGGACACATAAATCTTCTTTAATGTATATTTTTGGCATATTACCTGGACTATTAAAGTACAAATTTATTAATGTATTAAATCCATTTAAATACTTTTCTAAATATTTGAATAATAGATTTAGTATTATTATTTGTTTCGGGTCGATACTTTTATTTTCATCAGTAATAATGAAATCACTGCTAGATTTGACAAGTTCGTTGTCATCTTTTGATGGTTCTGTATCTCAGAGAATCGATATTTATGGCGGTGGCGGTGATGATTACAGTTTTGGAGATAAGATTAAAAATCAAATACGCCCTATTCTTGATTATACTATTATCTCTATATTTATCTTAAGATCCGATCTAAGCAAAATAAATAGAGTATATAGCAAAACAAATAGAAGATATATAAGATGGATTACAACATTCTTTTTGCTTTTTTTACTTTATTTTGGGTCTTTAACGTATGGATTTAATTTGAGAATTACCAGTATCTTTTTTTGTATACCTGGTTTTTTTTATATTATTGCTCTCTCTTCCGACAAACTTGATAGTGCCTATAGATATGATACTTTTATATTTATATTGGCAATTGTTTTCAGGATGATTTACTTTTTTGTTAGTATCACATCTCCTCAAAGCTACCTAACTTTTTGGGATGGGGAACCGCTAACTACACCAATCAGTGAATATTTTTACCTTTTTTATCAGTTTGTATTAAACATAATTAATTATAACTAATATGAATAATTACCAAGTATCGATAGTAACGATATCCAAAAATAATTACCAAGGATTACAAAAAACCTTACAATCAGTCAAAGAACAAGATTATAAAATAATAGAACATATTGTTATTGACGGAGATTCTGATGATGGAAGTAAAGAGTTTTTAGATTCATATACCCATTCTAAAAAGTATATTTATTTTTCAGAACTAGATAATGGTATATCTAGCGCATTTAATAAAGGGTTACAAAAAAGTAATGGAGATTTAATTTTCTTCTTAAACTCTGGAGATGTATTCTTTTCCAAAACAGTGATTTCTGAAGTTGTGCAAAACTATATGCAACATAAATGGAAATGTGCTATTGGTGTCACAGTCACTACAAGTTTTGCTGGAGAAACCATATTTTATCGTCCGCCGCAACTGTCATCGAAGTTTCTAAAATACTTTATGTTTTTACCACACCAGGGTTTTTTCTGTGAAACTTCTCTACATAAGAATTACAAATACAATGAATCTCTCAAAATTTCTATGGATTACGAGTTATTTCTGCGAATGCTCAAAAATATAACAATCTTTTATTTACCTACAGTAATATCAATACGCGAACCTGGAGGTATTTCTAGCCAAACTCAAAAGAGAATTAGCGAACATTCACAAATACGTTTGATTTACGCTAATAAAATGCATGAAAAATTGATAATTAGCATTTTGAATACATTGATTGTACTTAAAAACTATCTCAAAATTGACTCACCCTTTGCATCCAAAAAAGAATAAACCAAATATTACATTAGCGAATATTTACTAAGACTTCAGTTATCTCAAATATTTATTTTAGAAATAACCGCGTTTTTATCCATTTGTGAATTATGCATATAATATATCTTTTTAGACCGAAAAATCCCAGAGTGCATCATTGCTCAGAATCTTTTTATAAAGCAATGACACTAAATACTGGTTCTGATATAGCTAGTTATTCTGTAAAATACTTATATTCCGTCACTTTACGAGAAATTTGGTCATTAATAAAACAAGTCATGAGCCTAAATAGGGAAGAAGAAATATCAGTATTTTTCTTTTTAATTCAGTTAGATTATTTAGTATTAGCTTTAATTTTAAAAATCATTAGTAAAATTCTAAATAAAAGCTTAGAAATTTCTTATTTGATGCATGAGCCTAAATTTGAAAAAGGAAGGATTAACCCTTTAAAAGCATATATTGTATTTTTATATCATTTAGTTTTTGGCTATGTAGGAGATAAGATATTATTGCCTAGCAATGAAGCGTTTTTGAAAGCACAAGAATTTGTTAATAATGATAAGCTTTACAAGTTAAACTTATCATTTCTTTCTCTTCCAGAAGAGATTTTACAAAATAATTTAGCGCAACTTAAGTTTAGTTGGCATAATGAAAAAAGTTTCTTATTGTTAGGTCGAGCAGATAGAGATAAAAACCCTCAAGGATTTTTATCTCTAGCAAGTATAATTAACAAAGATTACCCAAAACAAGCGAGATTTATTCGGGGTGGAAGCGAGAGGAACATACAAGTAAACTACGACGAAAAACTAATAATTAGATTTCCTGGCTTCATTTCAAATAGTGCTAAAAGTTTTCTACTTGGTTTAAGCCACTTTGTTGTGATTCCCTACTCATTCTCAACTCAAAGTGGTGTGGTGACAGAGGCTTTGAGTTATGGAAAGCTTTTAATTATTAATGATATTCCTACTTTTTCATATTTAAAAGGTCTAAGTTTTGTATTTTTTACTGATTTTAATGACGAAAGCTCAATGTCAAAATGTATCCATGATTTATTTAGTATGGACATAAATGATTATGAAACCCGCTATTGGGAAGCAATAAGATACTTCCAAGAAAATCATTCAGAAGCTTATCTTTCAAAAACCTTGCAAGAAATTTTATAAACACATTTTTGTTTTTGAAATATACAAAGGTGAAATACATCTATGTCGAATACAGTACCTACAGTTTCTAGCAATATACAAGCAAGCATTACAGTGGGTATTCCTTTTTACCAAGGTAGCAATATTGCACATCTTCGTGCTGCTATTGACTCTATCCTATGGCAAAGTGTACCAGCAAAGGAAATTCATTTAATTCAGGATGGTTTGGTTTCAAAAACTTTGGAGGAAATTGTTAAGGAATATACTGCAACTTATCCTCATATAAAACACCTCTTAATTTCTCAAAACATGGGTTTAGCTCATGCGCTTAATATCTCCATATTAAACTCGTCATCTAAATACTACGCAAGAATGGACTCTGATGACATTGCACATCCAGAGCGATTAAGTAAACAAATAGATTTTTTAGAAAGTAACTTAGATATTGATATCTTGGGTACTTGGGCTTTTGTATTTGAGGATGAATTTCCAAGAGAAAATTGCTCAATTAGGATAATGCCTGTATGTAATCAGGAGATACATGCACTATTTCATTATCAAAATCCGTTGATACATCCATCTGTGATGTTTAGAAGTAGCGTTTTTGCGAAAACAGGACTTTATAACATGGAATTTCGTTCTGAATGTGATTTAGAATTGTGGGCAAGAGCATTGAAATTGAGAGTTGGTATTTCAAATTTATCTGAACCTTTACTTTATTATAGAAATACAGGCGTTATAAGTAGAAGGTCTGCGGCTTTAGGACAGCAAATTAAAGCACGATATCAATACAATACTCTTTCACTAAAATTAAATATTCTCAAAGTAATGTCTTTACTATTTCGCATTCTTCCCTATCAAATGCAAGTTTGGGGATACAAAAAATTTAAAAAAGAGAGCAATTTTAATCAAAATGGTCGTGAATTTTTAGTTAAATAGAAATCCAAAATTTATAACTAATTATATTCAAAGTGCAGGTATTAATTATTATCATAAAAAGCGGTTTAATATGATATCTATTTAATCTCCAGCAAAAAATATTTATCATACTGTTTATAGCCTGAGACCCCGTTGATAATACTTACGCTTATTGCGACTTAATTTTATTAAATCCGTGAATAAATCTTGACATTGTTCTGCAAAATTGACCCAAGTTTGACCATATAAGCCAATATAAAAACTGCTATGCCGCCTGGTTGTACGTCCATATTCTTTAACACGATCAACATATTTTTGGACACCTTTACGTTTAATTTTTTGTCCAGAAATTGTCGCTTCGGTGTAGGCGTAGGCGTAGCCCGCCGCAGGCATCGCTATTAATAAAATTAGAACTATTAAGCGTTTATCAGATACATTAGTATCCTCCAAATTCTAACCACCTTTCTTAAAGTCACGGAACATTTCTTCAATTAGGTAACATTATCAATCTTATTGGTCTTATTGACAAAAATAGACCGAGCTTTTTCTACCACAAATTGCTGGTTTCTTTATCTCATAAGCTTTTTAGCCTATTTTATCGCCCCGTCAGCATATATGCCCAGTATTGAGCATCTGCACCATCAACCCCAGCAGTAATAGTGAGAAATGTACCTTTTTGGTCGTAGGGGTTGGACAATAATTGTTGTATTTCTATTGTTTCGAGTTTTTGCTGGAGTTGGGTAAGGTTGGTTTTTGCCTCTTGCAACAATTCCTCATCAGCAGATAATTCTAGTAATTCTAGTGCAGCCTTGATATCTTCTAGAATGAGGTGCGATCGCTGATATTGTTTCTTTGTAGCCTTGAGGAAATCAATTTCTTGAAGTATCTGATAGAAAGTGACAGAATTATCCCAGAAAATAGCTTGAGAAATTAATTGATTCAACTCCTCAATTCTTGCACTCAGTTCTGAGAGGTCAAAGACAGCCTTCAGCCTTGCTCAAGATATTAGACAACCTTTCTACTTCAATTTTGATATTTAAGAGTTCAAGCATAGTTTTGCTCACTTGAGGCTTAACTTATCTACATATTCTACTATTAAACAAATAAAAAAACCGTGGTTGTTAAAAATTTAACCACGGTTTTATTTTAGAAAAGTTTACTTTTGTTAGTGTCTACAGACAATTAATCGCGGCCATTGATAGCAATTAACAACCGCAAGATAAAGACGAACAAGTTGATGTAAGTTAAGTACATCGACAAAGCAGCAGGCAGATATTGGTCATCGCTGTAAGTGCGGGGCAAGATGTAGAAATCAACAACAGAAACCCCAACAAACAGAAATACTCCTAAACCGGAGATGGCAATTTCTAACCAATTTGGCGTATAAACACCAAACATAGCAAAGCCGAATTGGGCTAGGCACACAACCACCAAGGCGATAACGCCGAGATTGATAGTTTTCGTCAAAGCCATCCCATCTTGTTCAGAAAGATTTGAACCAATTTGACGGGCAGCAATAAAAGTAACGCCACAACCAAGGGCAGCCAACCCAATACCTTGAATGCCAACACCTTGGGATCTCAAGGCAACATACACCAAGCCACTGAGGGTATATCCAGACAAGAGGCTGTAGGTTGCCAACAGGGGTAGTGCAAGCCCCTTATTACCTTTTTGGGCAACATTTTGGGCAACAAAGAACAAAACTAACTCTACAATCACCGCACCAATGAAGGTGGGAAAGAATATTTCGGGGTTAGTACGGATAACTCCCAAACCGCCGTAGGTTCCTAATGCCGTTAGCACCAATCCACCACCGACGTAGGGGAGGGCATTGGCAATTACATTTGGGCCAACCAAGGTGTGAGATTTAGCCTCACGGATAGCTTCACGAAAATTACTGGTATTGCTCATATTGAAAAACTGTTTTTTAGGAAAATGTTCTGCTTATTCCTATTCTTACCAATCTTTGGGGTTAACAGCCAAGGATTTAATAGACCTCTTGCAAAAGTCCCTAACACTCCACCCCCAACCCCTCCCCGCAAGCGAGGAGGGGAGCGTTTGCTTTACTCAAATGCGGGGTGGGGTTCTTTATTTTTGATTTATGTAAGAGGTCTAATATAGTTGTCAAATCTAATGGACTGCTTTGTTAAAAGGTTAGAATTGTCAGTCTCTGAGGATTCTTGGGTTTTGTTCTTATAGCTATTTCAGGTAAATAGACCACGCGTTAGGGGCGCAAGGTCTTGCGTCCCTACGACAGGTGTGGTTCAAATACATGAAAACTGCTGTAAATCCAACTGCCAATTTGGATTTTTGACCTTTGTTAATAAAGGTGCGTACTAAGAGATAAAATTGCCCAGTCTCTTTTGCGATTAATTCAGTACCGATCTACTTGCACTCAGTATGACTGATAGATATTAGGTCAATAATGCATTATTCAGCATAAATAGCTAGTTTTTGTTGCAAAAGCTAAAGATTATTTACCATTCAACAGTTATATAAAAAGCAAAAAGAACCTCCAACAGAGAGGTTCGCAAAATCATGCGTACAAATACTGAATTGTAGAGTTCGGCCCCTGATAAGTTCAGTGAAACGACGATGGCTTATTCTTCCCTGACTAAGCAAAATAATAACAGCTTAGAAGAAAATATACGCAACTCCATTTTCTCAGAAATAGGAGTTACAACAAAGGAATGTATATGGCAACAAGTGAGTCCTCTTTACGAACTGATGGTATAGAATTATTACACTTGTACCACCAGAATCCTTCTATTAAACTTCGTAATAAACTTGTACAGTTACATACTGGCTTAGTACGGAAGATGGCTCATAAATTCAGCCATCAATGTAATGAACCTTATGAAGATTTAGAACAAATTGGGTATTTTGGTTTGATTAGGGCTATTGAGCGTTTCGATCCTAGCCAAGGATATGCTTTTAGTTCGTTTGCAGTGCCATACATTCGCGGTGAGATGCTGCACTTTTTGCGCGATCGCAGTACTCTATTAAAAATTCCTCGTCGTTGGCAAGAATTATATAATGAAGGCCAGAAGATTCGCAAGGACTTGTCAATCTCTTTAGGTCGCCCGCCCAAGGATGCTGAAATTGCCAGCCAACTTCGGGTATCTGTACAAGAGTGGCAAGAAACCAAGTTAGCTGCTCAAAACCGTATGCCCTTAAGTTTAGATGCAACCGCAGTTAACTATGTTGATTGCCAAATAACCTTGGGTGAGGCACTTCCTTGTCCTCGTTCTCATGTACTTCTGCAACAAGAAGAAGAACGCCAACAACTCCAAGGCGCAATCAATATGTTGGAAGAAAAGCCCCGTATGGCAGTTGAAATGGTATTTTTGAAAGAGCTTTCTCGTAAAGATGCTGCTAAAAATATTGGTACTAGTCCAATGACAGTAACGCGCTATCTCCAAAAGGGTATTCAAGATTTGATTTGTTATTTGCAACCACAGGTAATGCCCACTGGGTCTTGATGTTATTAGTCAATGGTCAGTGGTTAGTAGAAAAGCAGCTGACAAATAAATGACAAATAAGTAATAACTAATTATCTAGATTTTAAATCAGCGATCGCACCTTTGGTCATAGCAGCAATAGCTTGATCTGTCGCTTTTGGCAAATGATAATATTTACCCCCTGCTGTTTGCGATAATTCTTTAGCAAAGCCAGTAGACACAAATTTACTTTCCGTATCAATTACTAATAGTTGCATCCCCAAAGCCCGAATTCTGGCAGCAATTTCTAATAATTCTCCTTTAATATCTGGCTTCTCTCCTGGTTCTAGCTGTTCGCCCAAAGAACGCGCTAAGGGAATATTACCCCGCCCATCGGTGATTGCGACAAGGACAACTTGCCCAATATCTCCACTCATCTGAGCATTTAAGCCGACGCGCACAGCTTGAGTTAAACCATGCGCTAAAGGCGAACCCCCACCACAGGGCAACCTTTCCAAGCGGTTACGTGCTAAGGCAATAGAACGTGTTGGAGGCAATAATACCTCGGCCTGTTCTCC
Organism: Nostoc sp. LEGE 12454; assembly: GCF_056620565.1. NCBI lineage: Bacteria > Bacillati > Cyanobacteriota > Cyanophyceae > Nostocales > Nostocaceae > Nostoc > Nostoc sp. LEGE 12454. The sequence goes on along the minus strand of NZ_JBWQXL010000028.1, from coordinate 27,575 downwards.
TCGGAAGGGAATTAATGCTATTTGGTCGCGGTTTTGATAAGCTTCTGTTAATAGTTGCATCACCGCACCTTTAGCCGATTGCATTCGATTCAGGGCCATTGAGCCAGAAGCATCTACCACAAATACTACTAACGCCCCGGCTTTGCGTACCAGGCGTTTTGAGCGAATATCAGGCTGTTCGACAATAACTTTTCTATCTGGGTGTCTTTCTCTTCGTGCTTTTTGATAAGGAGCCGCAGCTCTCAAGGTGGCATCTACTGCAATGCGTCGCGCTTTTCCTTTGGGCAACATTGGCTTAATGTAGCGTCCCCTGTCATCGGAAAAAATGACACTGCGACTACCAGATTTACCTTGCCGCTTCGCTGTTTGAGTAAAGTAAAGCACGCTGTCATCAAGAATTACCCCTTCTGGATCAAAGATAAACTCTTCTGGGATGCTAGGGGGTTCTTGCTCTTGATTTTCTTCCTGTTCTTCCTGTTCTTCTTGTTCCTCTTCTGATTCGTCCTGGGGTTCTTCTTGATTTTGTTGCGGCGGCGGTGGAGGCGGAGGTGGTGCTTGATCTGGTGGTGGTGTCTGCACAACTGTGGCGCGTGGTACAATTACCAGTTCCACCGCACGGCGCAAATCTTCGGCATTAACTGTTGTTCGCCCCTCCAAAGCCGCCGCCGCCTTGGCTACCCGCGTGGCAAATAACTCGGCGCGATGTCCCTGAACTCCTCCGCGAATGGACTCATCCACTAAATAGGCAATTTGTTCATGAGTGATGATGACTTCTTTCAACCATTCCCGTGCCAAGATGATTTGAGTTTTGAGGGAGTCTAAATCTTCGTTGTACTGTTGGAGGAAGTCTTGGGGAGATTTAGAATAAGCGATCGCTTGTTCAACTGCTTCTACTCTTTGATCTAAGCCGAGTACACCGTCAGCAGAGAGGGCGATCGCAATTCTATCTAGCAAATGCTCCCGTAATCCGCCTTCTTCTGGATTGTAGGTGGCAATAAATAGGGATTTGCACGGATGCTGAAAACTAATCCCTTCCCGTTCGATCTGGTTACGTCCCTCAGATAATACTGTTAAAAGTTGATTGGATATTTGCTCATCTAATAAATTAATTTCATCTACGTACAGTACACCACGGTTTGCTGTAGCGAGTAATCCAGGCTGAAAAATCGTATCACCTTGTTTTACCGACTTTTCCACATCTACTGAACCGAGGAGTCGATCTTCTGTAATACCTAGAGGAATTTGCAAAAAAGGCGCGGGGATAATTTCGACGGGCACATCTTGAATATCTTTGTCTGCGTACTCCGCCAACAATTGATCGTCCCATTCTTCGGGGTGGTTGGGGTCACAATTACTGATTGAGCCTTTGACAACTTCAATCGGCGGTAGTAGAGCATGAATAGCACGAGCCATTACAGATTTTGCCGTACCGCGACGACCTGCGATCGCCACTCCTCCTAAACCAGGATCGACTGCGGCTAAAAGCAAGGCTAATTTAATTGCTTCTTGACCAACTACGGCTGTCAAGGGAAAAGCAGTGATTGTGGGATTAATAGTAGGCGCAGGCATTGTTTGCAAATTAGCGAGTCTCGGCCTTTAGCATACCAATTTCTGACACATTTAGAATATAAGTGCGATCGCCTGCGGTGGGCGTTACGTCATCACATTTCCCTTGGGAGGAAGATTCATGAGTATTGCTCAGGCTAAACGCTTCACACTGGATGAATACCACAGGCTTACTGAATTGGGCTTTTTCCATGAAGATGACCACATTGAATTAATTAACGGGGAAATTATTGAAATGGCATCCAAAGGTACAGCCCATGAAACTTGTTTGCGAAACTTGTTGCGAGAACTTCCGAAACTTGTAGGTGATAGAGCAACCTTGCAATCTCAAGCCCCGATTGCTTTGCCACCTAACAGCGAACCTGAACCAGATTTTGCTATTCTTCAAAATCGAGATGATAATTATCTATCTGGTCATCCTCAACCTGCTGATGTGTTATTAGTGATGGATGTTTCAGATTCTTCTCTGGCTTATGACCAAGATGTGAAAATACCTCTTTATGCTAAAGCAGGTATTGCTGATTATTGGATATTCAATTTATTCGATAATTATTTGGAAGTTTACAGTGAAGCATATCAGAATAATCAAGGTAAATCTGGTTATTTAAATAAACAAATTGTTTTATCGAATCAAGTAATAAATTTTCCTTGCTTCCCGGATTTATCTCTTGATTTAGTGAGGGTGTTTCCGCCCAAACTGAATTTTTAAGCTTTGCTATAGCAATGAGATAAGATTCAGTCATAAGACCAAAGAGTAAGTTTTATGGCTTATAGTGATTTTAAACTTATTGAAGTTATTGATTCTTTTGGGTTAGTTATCCACGAGCTATCTGGACTATTTGCAAATGTACAGGAGCAAGACTGTAGTGAGTTATTATCTACTATTCTTAGGGAAAATGTTGATTTAGCAGTAGCAATAAGTTCCGAAAAAGCTCGAAGCGAAATGATAATTAGTCCAATTTTATTAGAAATTAGACGCAAGTTTAATTATGAAATAAGTTTTTTTTATGGAGTTGATTTTACTGTTGATAGCCAGCGAGGATTAAACGGCTTTTGTGATTTTATTTTGAGTCTTTCTTCGGAGCAGTTGCTTGTGCGTAGTCCGGTAATTATGTTAGTAGAAAGTAAAAATGAGAATTTGAGGTCTGGTTTAGCTCAATGTATTGCTGAAATGGGGGTGCATCCAGTTTTGGCAGAAATACTCAAATAGCAAGTAAACCATTGAGATAAGCACAACGAACAGAAAGAATTTGATTGACACTTTCAAAATTCCACTGTGCCCCAGATATTTTAATCCTTGTCCCAATTTGTTTAATCGCAGACTCAACTGCTCCAGAACCGATGGAACAGACTTGTTCAGCCTGGTAATAGCTGTAGTTGACAATGCGAGAGCGATGTTTTTCTAAGTAGGCACAGAAGTTCTTAACTTGTTTACCTCGACAATTAGTGAATAAAGCCTGAGCAGACTCCACCTGACCTTGCCATAACAGAGTCTCAGCAGCTTTAAGCCGCTTTGAAGAACCGCCAACTTTATAAAGATTTTCCACCAGATGAAACCAATCTAAAATTTCCCATCTTTGGCTAGCGATGTCTACGACGGGCTTCGCCTACGCAAACTCCTTGACTAAATTCCATACACCATCGTGGCCATCTCCCAAGCAAACAAGTGGGTCAACCAAACGCTGACTATTGACATAATCAATTAATGATTGGTTTGAGTCAAAAAATGCGCCGTAGTAAATCCCTTGTAGACGAACAGTTTTATAGTCTCGCCAGTGACAACCGACACGAGGTTTACCTCGTAGTCTTACTTTTCCTCCATCCACGCTCACTTCTGATATAGCTTGAAGTGCTTGTGGTAGTTGAAAATCTTGTTCCATAACTAATTTTTGCTGCGTTGAGTGACCAACTTTGACTCCTGTTAATGCCTCAATTTCTGTTTCGGCATTTTGGTATGATTCGTTGGCTGATAGTCTCAAACAACACTTTTGAAGTAAAGGACTTAGCCGACTTCTGGGTTTCAAACCCAGTCTCTGTACCTGTTTCGCTTTTAATTTCAATTCTCCAACCAGGCTTTTGATTTTCCTGGTTTTACCTACCTTTGTCCCTGTTTTGTTTGCGATAAAAAAAAGGCTATTTCTGGGCTAACTAGCTCTAATATTTGACTGCGAACTGTTTTTTCTATCCCTTCGAGATCTGTCAGCTGACTTTTGTCTGCTTCTTCATATAACAATGCTGCCAATTCTTCTAAGCACGCTTTAAGCCGTTCTTGTTTATCCTGCTTCATAGTTATTGAGGCACACGGTTTTATCTGTTGTTATATTCTCCCAGAATTTGTATATCTTCCAAAAGTGGATGCTCCCTGAAATGGTAGCTGCTCAGTTATTTAACGAGAGAGGTGGAAATGAAATCAAAGCTATATATGGTGCTGTTACTATCGGTACTATCTGGCAATTTTTTAGGCTTGAAGGTAATATAGTTTCGATTGATTTGAGTGAATATTATATTAAGGATATTAAGAAAATTTTAGGTATTTTGTATGGTGCGATCGCTCAAAGTAAACCGGAAATTATTTATTAACTAAAAAAATAGTGGTTGTGACAAAATATAGATGATTTTTACAATTGATGAATAACAGGTGATGTTTTACGACAAGCCGCTACGCGTCTACGCTTTTACAAAATCTTCATCAATAACTATATTGACATCCAGCATCAGATATGACAATGTGTACTTAAGACAGCAAAAGAACCGCACTCTAAAGCGCAAGTTTTTGGTGTTGTCTCAGCAGCAGAATTCCTAGTTTCCTGCCGAGCTTCGCGTCATCCCCTCCCCTAAGTATTCAGTCCAATGTCAGGTCAACTGATTGACTAGACTTTCAACGGGAAGACAAGATGTTTGGATGAATGTTCAGGGGAAAGGATGACGCGAAACTTGGTAGGAAGCCAGGAGTTCTACGGCTGAGACTTGAACCAAACGAAAGCGACGGTAGAGAGATTTATCGCAGGATAGTAATTTTTAAGTACAAATTCCTCGTATAAAGCTCTGCTACTGCTAGATGTGTAATTTGTTGAAGCTGTCCAGTTCACCAAAGAATATGGATATATTACAATGCCACACGCTAATCAATCTTCCAAAAAACAAACAAGCCAGCAAAAAAAAATTATCGCCATTTTGGCCGATATTCAAAACGTCTCTTCAATTAAAGGAAAGGGTCATTTGTTGCTGGAATTTGCCCAATCCAAGGGGCGTATAGGCTGCAAAAATGTTTACTATAATTCACACTACATAGACCAAGTTTCTACCAAAAACGAGCTAGAAATTCTTGGTATGAAGGGTGTTGATGTTCCCGATCATTCAAAGAATAGTGCAGACTATAGATTGATGGCTGACTGTGTTAAACTGTTCGCCCCAAAACCTTTACCTAGTCCTAATACAATTATTCTGGTACTAGGAGACTGGGACTATGCTGGCTTAATTTGCATGTTAAAGGCATTAGGTAAAAAAGTGATAATCTTTGCTCAAAGAGGTAGTGAAAATCCAAAATTGATTAAACTAGTTGGTAATGAAAACTTCTATTTTGTAGATCAATTACCTCAGTTAGTTGACAATAGCAATAAGACTAAACCTCAAAACACGGCTATTGTGTCTCAGATTAATTGCAAAGAGGCTATAGAGTATCTAATTGGAGCTATCAAAACTGCCTCAAGCCAAGGTAAGCCTACCGTATTTGGTCGCATTGATAAATTGATGCGTCAACGTTGTACTAACTATCAAGGATACTTATCTATTTCTACAGATGATGGCAATAAATTTAAGAGTTTTAGCCAGTTTATTGATGTTGCTGTAAAGGATGGCAAAGTCCAAAAGCAAAATCAGGAGTTATTTTTAACTGAATTAGATATACTGGCTGCCTAAAATACCTTTGTAAAACCCAGTTTCTATTCAACTGGGTTTTACCAAGACACCGCGATTTGCGGTTTTTTTATGTCTGAAAAAAGCAATATTTGTAAAGTTTCCCAACCGTCAATTGTCGCAACAAAACACAAGATAAAAATGCACAAACTTCTAATATTCCATAATGAAAAACTTCTACGCCGTGCGCTTACCCACCGTTCTTACGTCCATGAAAACCCCGGAGAAGGCGAACATAATGAACGCCTAGAGTTTCTCGGTGATGCTTTGCTGAATTTCTTAAGTGGCGAGTATCTATATAGTTGTCACCCAGAAATGGGAGAAGATGAATTGACCCGGCGGCGTTCGGCGCTGGTAGATGAAAAGCAATTAGCAAAATTCGCCGAGGAGGTAGGTTTAGACTTTAGGATGCGGCTAGGAAAAGGTGCAATTCGAGATGGAGGCTACCAAAATCCTAATTTGCTCAGTAGCACTTTTGAAGCAGTTCTTGGTGCTTACTATTTAGATAATGAGTCCAATATTGAAACAGTTCGCGCAATTATAGAACCACTATTTGATTCTGTAGATCCTAAGCATATAATTGTACCTCGTTCTAATGTAGACTCAAAAAACCGTTTTCAAGAATGGGTGCAACGCAACATTACCCCAAATCCCCCCAAATACTTTACAGACCAAATAGGAGGCCCTTCTCATGCACCAGAATTTATCGCCAAAGTATTGGTAGATGAAAAGATTTATGGAGAAGGTAAGGGACGCAATAAAAAAGATGCAGAAAAAGCTGCTGCTGAAGATGCGTTAGCTAAGTTGAAAAAACAAGGTTTGTTATAGAGTTTATAGGTTCGTAAATTTTGAAATTTTAAAATTAGAAACTTCCTAACACTGAAAAAACGCAAAAAAATGAGGGTGGAGTATACCATCCTCATTTTATTTTTTGTCACTTTACTCATTTCCAGATAGCAGTCGGAAAAGAGTCAACTATTACAGTTGCGGTACGTACTGTTGCTTATCAGGTACTTCAGCATACTCAGCCACAATCTGGCGGAATTCTTCGCCGTCAATGGTTTCCTTTTCAATGAGCAAATCTACTAAGCGATCGGTGACAGTGCGATGGTCACGGATGATCTTCTTAGCATTGTCGTAGCACTGCTCAACAATTTCCCTGACTTGTCCATCGATGCGGGAAGCGATGGATTCGGAATATTCAGATCGGGTTGTCCAGTCACGACCCAAGAATACTTCTCCCTGCTGACTTTCTAATGACAGTGGGCCTAAGTCGGACATCCCGAAACGAGTTACCATCTGCCGGGCCATTCCTGATAACTGTTGTAAGTCTCCACCAGCGCCAGTTGTGACTTCCGCAGCGCCAAAAATAACCTCTTCAGCGGCGCGACCACCCAAAGCACCAGTAATTCTAGCTTTGAGTTGAGAACGAGAAATTAATCCCTGTTCTTCGTTGGGTGTAAACCAAGTTAAACCCTGTGCTTGCCCCCGTGGGATTAAGGTAACTTTCTGCACTGGGTCATGGTCTTTTAACAAAGTCCCAACTAAGGCGTGTCCAATTTCGTGGTAGGCAATTAAGCGCTTGCTCTTGCTATCTACCAAGGGAGTACCTTCCATCCCAGCTACTACCCGATCCACCGCATCATCAATTTCGCGGAGGGTGATCGCTTCTTTGCGTCTTCTAGCTGTCAGAATTGCTGCCTCGTTAAGTAAGTTGGCTAAGTCAGCACCAGTGAATCCAGGAGTACGGCGAGCGATCGCATCCAAAGATACGCTAGGATCTAGTTTCTTATTCCGCGCATGAACTTGCAAGATTTCCAAACGCCCTTTGATATCGGGTGCATCGACTGTTACTTGGCGGTCAAAGCGACCGGGACGCAACAATGCTGAGTCTAGTACGTCGGGACGGTTGGTGGCAGCAATAATAATGATGCCTGTGTTACCTTCAAACCCGTCCATTTCGGTGAGCAATTGGTTGAGGGTCTGCTCTCTCTCGTCGTTACCGCCACCGATACCAGCACCCCGTTGCCGTCCTACGGCGTCAATTTCATCGATGAAGATGATACAGGGAGCGTTATCTTTAGCTTTCTTGAACAAATCGCGGACGCGGGATGCACCTACACCAACGAACATTTCCACAAATTCCGAACCGGAAATACTGAAGAAAGGTACGCCTGCTTCGCCTGCGATCGCTTTTGCTAATAAAGTTTTACCAGTTCCAGGAGGCCCAACTAACAGCACTCCCTTGGGAATCCGTGCGCCCACAGCCGTAAATCTTTCTGGCTGCTTCAGGAAGGTGACGACTTCTTGCAGTTCTTCTTTAGCTTCTTCGATTCCGGCTACGTCGTCAAATTTGACGCCGGTTTTTGCCTCCATTTGGAAACGCGCTTTAGATTTACCAAAGTTCATTGCTTGACCTGGACCACCGGGGAGGTTGCTAGAACGCCGGAACAAAAAGAACAGCCCAGTAATCAATAAAACTGGAAAGATGAGATTGCCCAACAATCCCCAAATGGCGCCATCATTCCGCATAGGGTGAGCATCAAAACTAATGGCTTTCTCTTTGAGCTTGCTAATTAACTCAGGAGCATTAACAGGCAAATCCACACGCCACCTTTGGACACGATTTTCCAGGTCTGGATCGCGGGCTTCTATAATTGCTGTCCTACCGCCTTCGTAAAGATCCACACTGCTGACGCGATCGCTGTTCAAGTATTCTAGAAAGCGACCGTAAGTCATGCGGGTATTGGCTGCATTCTTACTCATGTCGGCAGGAGCGCCTGCAAACGCCCCTTGCCAGAAGAAAAAGCCAATTACCAAAGCCGGCAACGTCCAGAGTGCTACGACTTTCCAAGAGAATTTCATTTTAATTTGCCTCTAGATGCCTATACAACTCGTTAGCTCTAGTAACCGAATGTTCATCACTCTGTCACTTTAAGCTGTTAAACGGATGTTTATAAATCCATTTTGTTTAATTTGATCTCTTAGATGCACTGCCATAAGGCAATTAGAGCATTATGGCGATGCCAACAAGAATCTTAATCAAAGTTAACTTAATTTTAATACAATATCGCACGAGAAAAGGGAGCGCAACGGGATGCAAAGACAGAGAGAATTTCTCCAGAATGCTCCTTGTATCGTTTAAGCCGCTCTCAATCATGATTCTGGGAAAATGGGGAGTGAGGGAGATGAGGAAGAAGGGGAGAAGTTACAGTAAGTTTTTCCTCCCTGCCCCTCTGCCCCTCCGCACCTCTGCTTCTTGTGCCCAATGCCCTACTTTACTTCTGTAATTTTTAGAGTGTAAGGAAGATACTTGCCTTTTTCGTAGGAACCAACCCAAATTTGGTAACTTCCAGCCAGCCATTCACCAACAATGCCAGCATTTTTGCCATCAAAATCGTCATTGCACCAAGTACCACCGGGCCCTTTGATAATTATGGTGGTGTCTTCAGGACTTTGCACTTGCAGCTTTAGGTAGTCAAATTTACTTGTTAAGGCTAATGTGTGGTCTGGTGTTTCATCCACAAATCCGGTACAAGGGCCAGTGGCTGTTTCGCTTCTCCCACCTACTTGACTCCCAGATATTGAGCCACCACTCATCCCGCGAACTGTCAGGGGGTCTGGTGAAAACTGAGGACTAATGGTGACATCTCCAAATATCGTTGGCGCTTCCTGAGCATCAACCGCAGCATTAACTGTCGATGTGATGAAGAGCGTAACTATCATGAACGATAATCTCATCCCTCTATTGAGCGCTTTTGTCGGCATTGTAATTACGTTCGCTTCTAAGTGTTTTTGAAGACATGAATTTTACACACCAAGTTCCCAACATGAGGAGAATTGACTAACTATTTTAGATGTGAAATTGGGGATAATTCATTAGTAATTAGTCAATGATTTCTTGTTCCCATCGTTGCTTTACCTTATGGATAGGGGCACACGTTTGTGCGCCCCTAAAATCTAAAATATTTCTAAAATCTGAAAGTAATCGCTACTTAGCTTCCGTTATAGCCCGAATCAAGCGCGATTTATCTAAACCAATCTGATTTAGTAGTAACCAAGATTGGATTAAGTCGGGGCCATGAACATCTCCAGTTAAAGCTGCTCGGAGCGATCGCATCACTAAGCCTTTTTTGACTTTTTGTTCTTTCACCACTTGTTTTATAATGTCTTGGGCGGCGGCTTCTGACAGTTGCGGCTGATTTTCTAAAGCTGTGACAATCGCTTCAAGGACAGCAGCAGAACCTTCTTGCTTCAGTTGTGTACTGCCTTCCTCGCTAAATTCAACTGCGTCGCTAAAAAACAGTTGACTTTGAGGTACTGCATCTACCAGGCGAGTCAAACTCTGGCTAATTAAAGTTACTAGCTGTTCTAACCAGGGGCGTTCTCTTCCACCATCAAATTTATAGCCAGCCGCTTCCCAATAGGGTATGAGTAAATCTGTGAGTTTATCTATTAGCGTTTTGTGGATATACTGACTGTTCAACCAATCCAGCTTGTCCCAGTCAAACTTTGCACCTGCTTTATTGACGCGCTCAAAGCCAAATTCTTTAGCTGCTGTTTCTAAGGTAAATATTTCTTGTGTCGAATCTGGTGGCGACCAACCCAGCAATGTCATGTAATTTACCAAACCTTCAGCAGTAAAGCCCATTTTTTGAAAATCAGAAATGGAAGTGACGCCATCTCGCTTAGAAAGCTTGCGCCCTTCCATATTCAAAATTAATGGCGTATGGGAAAACTCTGGAATTTTTGCACCCATCGCTTCATACAGCAGAATTTGTTTGGCAGTGTTGGCGATGTGGTCTTCTCCGCGGATGACGTGGGTGATTTGCATATCGATGTCATCCACTACAACTACAAAATTGTATAAAGGTTGACCGCTACCCTCTTCTGAAGCGCGGGCGATGACCATATCACCACCTAAATCGCTACCTCGCCAAGACATCTTGCCTCTTACTAGATCGTTCCAGACAATTTCCCGCCCATCTTCGATTTTGAAGCGAATTACAAAAGAACGACCTTCTGCTTCAAAGGCGACGCGTTGTTCTGGGGTGAGGTTGCGGTGACGGTTGTCATAGCGAGGTGCTTCGCCTCTAGCTTTTTGAGCTTCTCGGAGCGCCTCTAGTTCTTCGGAAGTAGTGTAGCAGCGATAGGCTAATCCTCGATCTAACAGTTTTTCTACTGCTTCTTTATAAAGATCCAGGCGTTGGGATTGGAAAAATGGGCCTTCATCCCAGTTAAGTCCTAGCCAGCGCAGTCCTTCAAGAATATTGTCGGTGTATTCGGGACGCGATCGCTCTAAATCTGTATCTTCTATTCGCAGGATAAATTTACCGCCGTGGTGGCGGGCAAATAACCAGTTAAATACAGCCGTTCTAGCTGTACCAATATGTAAATTTCCGGTTGGACTCGGCGCAATACGGACTCTAACAGTCACAGTTAATTCTCTCTTTCGCAAAGCATGATAAATGTAGCTTATATTTAAATTCTGAATCCTGAGTCAACCTCTGTGGGTAATTCAAAATCTAATATCACCTAAGTTAAGTGATTTGCTACTCATAAATTTAGAACGGGACTGACGGGGCTCGAACCCGCAACTTCCGCCGTGACAGGGCGGTGCTCTAACCAATTGAACTACAGTCCCTTGTTTGGCAACTTTGCTATTATCACTATTTTTTCTCTACTTGTCAAGTGTTTCGGAGTCAGAAATTAGGAATGATTTTTGTTACGTATCTCCAAAGTGCGAATTGTACGTTAAAAAGACCGTGATAACACAACCTGTGGCTCTGATTCCAGATGCTGCAATATTCGGGATTGCATTTGTTTATACTGCTGTTTCAATAGCTGTTTGCTCAATTGGGGTTGAGAAGTGGGTGGTAGCCTATGGCTTTGTTGCACCCAAGTTTTTAACATTTGCCGCTGAGTTGACTCAATGCGACTACTGAGAACCTTGATGCAAGAATGTGGTGCTTCCAGAGTAAAGAAAATCAAAGGATGTTGTTCATTTTCAGCCAGGAAACTTACCATCCTCAGATTTTGGGGATTTTGCATATCTAAGTAGCACGGTAGCCACTTAGGAGCGAATTGCCGATTATAGAGTACAGTTACCCACAACAACATTGGGTGAGGGGATGTCACAAAGACAAACTGGTTATAACGGGTAGAAACCGCATAATTTTTTATTTCTTGTTTAGACAACATCAACCATAGCGCTGTTATAGATCCTTGTGGAGTGTCTAGAAGCTGGGGAAAAACAATTTCTTGAATTGGTTTATTTTGAGGCCACAAAAGCTGCCGATAGCTTTGTTCTACAGTGATTGGTAATCTAGAATTTAAGGGACTAGTGAGGATGGAGTTAGAGGGGAAATTTGTAGGCGAAGTAGGACAAGTAGACTGTTCTAGACTGTTTAAAACTTGTAAAATTTCAGCGATATTTTGAGGGCGATCGCTTGCTTTTTTAGCCAGACAAGCCATGATTAAATTATTTAGCTTCTGAGGTATTTTAAGAGTAGGTTTAACATCTGCGATCGTTTTTGGTGCCTCAAAATGATGTGCTTTATACCAAGCGCCAAAGTAATCAGTTTCTGTTTCCCAAGGTTTTTTGCCTGTGAGCATTTCAAACATCATCACACCCAGGCTATAAATATCAGAGCGACTATCTAATTTTTCTCCATCTAGCTGTTCTGGAGAACAGTAGGGTAAAGTGCCATTAAATCCGCTACTTGTACTAGCTGTTGATGCATAATTCAAAAATCTAGCAATACCAAAATCGAGAATTTTAACTAACTGACCCAATATCGGATCGGGAATAACTAATATATTGGCAGGCTTGATATCTCGATGAACCAAAGGACAAATTTTGCCATCAATATTAATCCCTTGATGCGCACACTGTAAGCCCAAACAAATTTGGCGAGAGAGAGTCAAGAACATGGGTAGAGATAGCGGAATTAAATCCTTTAAACTCTTACCACATAAATATTCCATGACGTAGTATGGTTTTCCTCTCTCATTCACACCATAATCATAGGCCCGCACTATATGTATGCTCTTTTGACTCAAGGCTGCACTCATTAAAGCTTCACGAGCAAAGTCTTGTTGCATCTTGGTATTAACAACAGTTTGAGTCAAAAACTTGATAGCAACTGGTATACCTCCTAACAAAACATCATTTGCTAAAAAAACTTCACCCATGCCACCGCTGCCAATTAATTGCTTGAGTTGATAACGATTGGCAAGCAAGCCCGTACTACTGGGAGATGTAAATGGGCTTTGATTCACTTTGTTCACCTCTGATGCTGAGTCCATTGAAAGTTAGCAGTAAACACATAAAAATATTATTAGTTAATGGTAGCAAGCCTTTTGATTTTGCTAGCAGAATTTCAACGACGTAATAGCATTTTTAAAAACATTTCCAAAAATTTATTCATCCAAGTTTTTAAAACTTCTGTCTCAGATTTTTGATGTGTGGCTAAGTTTCGTAATATGTCTAACTTCAGCTTTTCGTACTCTGTTTTTAGAATATTTTTGGCTTGACTAGGCAAAATCAATTCATTTGACTGTTGACTTATATCTAACCAATCTAAAAGTTGCTGACGCTGTTTAGCCGTGAGATTTAAAGTCGTTACATGAGAGCAATGAGTTGGCTCTTCTAAGGGGAAAAATAGTAAATGATAGTAGCCTACTTCTGCTAAACTACGTGCTATATTTTGACTCTTGTTATCTTTTAGATCCAGAAAATAAGGTAGCCACTTAGTCGTAGAAGGTTGGGCGTCATATAGTACTGTTACCCACATTAGCATTGGGTATACATTCATTTTACTAATAAATTCAGTAGTATGTATTTTATCCAAAAACTTTGCGATCTCTTGTTTGGGCAACATTGCCCAAAAAGTTGGTATAGGTCTTTGAGCAGTCTGTAGTAAATGGGGAAAACCAATTGGCGCAATTGGTTTATTTTTAGGCCAATTTTTCTGCAAGCACTCTTTTTCTGATAGTAAAGTTGCGGGTACTAATTGAACTGGAAGCGAAACTTTAATAATGTCAGTGCTATTGCTAGAAATAACATTATTAACTTGAACACTAACTTTTTCTAAATCTTCTAATATTTGGTTGATATTCTGAGGGCGCTCGCTTACTTCTTTAGCTAAACAACTCATCAATATTTTTTCTAATATTTCTGGTATTTTAACTTGCGGATTTACTTCTTCAACTGTAGGTGGCATTTGAAAGCGATGGGCTTGATACCAAGTACCAAAGGAGTTACTTTTTGTTTGAAATGGGTGTTTCCCTGTCAGCATCTCAAACATTAATACTCCCAAACTATAAATATCAGAGCGGACATCTAGGAGTTTACGCCCTTCCATGTGTTCTGGAGAACAGTAAGGCAAACTGCCAATAAAAGAATCTGTTAGGGTCATCCCACTTCGCTCTGTTAAAAACTTGGCAATACCAAAATCTAGTATTTTAACAATTTCACCTTTTTTACTATCTTCAGCAATAAATATATTTTCTGGTTTAATATCTCTGTGAACAATAGGATAAATCTCTCCTTTAAGGCTGATACCTTGGTGGGCACATTGTAAGCCTAAACAAATTTGATTACAAATTTCTAAAAACTTCGATATTGTTAAAGGCTGAATTTTCAGAATTTGTTTGAGATTTTTTCCTTGGAGGTATTCCATTACATAAAATGGAGTTTTATCCTCAGTAACTCCATAACTTAAAATGCGAACAATATGTTTACTTTTGCGACCCAATTGAGCGCCAATAAAAATCTCTCTGGCAAAACGTTGGGACATTTGTTGGTTCGACAAACTAAGTGATAAGATTTTGATTGCGATCGGCATACCGCCTTTAGCAGTATCTTCTGCTAGATAAACTCTACCCATCCCCCCTTTGCCAATCAAATCTCTGATTAAATAGCGATTGTTTAAAAAATGTCCGATGTAATCATCTAATTCTGCCTTTTGCCCTACCATACTCTCAATTTTATTTTCTGGCATAAAAATCATTTATAAAAAATGTTATTGGCAAAATACTTTAATAAATCTAGCTAATTATTAAATTTAAATCTATAAGATATCTGAATTTTGAGAAAATTAATTATATGCTGTAAATATGCTTAAGCCCTCTGCAAAAGCTACTAAACATTGTGTAACATATTTATTAAGGATCGCGGTTGAGAAATTACACGTAAACTATAAATAATCTAGTTAAAGTTACTTAGTATATTCAGTGAATACACAGGAATAATCAGAAATAACTAAATAGCAGTAAAGCTACGATGTCTACTACAGGCTACGCCTACGCACTTTTACCTCTATAGAGTTAAAAGTTAAAATTTGGAAATAAACGGCGTAATAATCTAATTAGTGGATTTTCAATTTTTATTTTAAAGGCTAGTATCTGGGTGCGTTGTAGGGAGTTAAAATTATTATCACTGATGAGAATTAATGATTGTTGACCATCCGGTAGTTTTGGACCAAGAGTTAAGCCTTCAATGTTGTCTAGCAGTACATCTAGTTTTCTCAAATCTAACAACAGTTTTTTCTTAACTGGTTTAATATTTTTGAAATCAATTGCTAAAAGGCTATCAATATTATGAATATCATCGGCTTCTTCTAAAGAAACCTGAAACAGAGAAATAGCAAATCCTAAACCAGTAAAAGACCTTTCTAAACTTAAAAAGTGTCCTTGATTATCAAGAGCGAGTAAATCGGGTAATCCACTAGCGAATTTGCCAATTAGATTTAAAAATGGTGTAACTGCTTCAGTTTGGTAAATAAATTCCTTTTCGGGTTGCTTGTCGCTCAAGTTGTATTGCAAAATTCGGCAAGGACTACCGATATTAGGTTTAGCTGCGACACCATCTTGAATTAGAGCATTTTCGGTGGCTGTGAATAGATGCTTATTATCGGGTGTGATGGTGAGGCTTTCAAAAGCTAAATTGTTGCGGATACCTTTTTGATTAGTTTTATCTGGTAAAAATTTGTTTGGTATAGGGAGTGTTGCAATTTCTCTACCAGAAGATATTGAGAACTCTTTAATAAAAGGATTAATTAGTTTTGCAGCATCGCCTTCAGAAGACACAAACACAGTTGCTTTATTAGTTAATGCAATACCTTCTGTATCAGTTTCACCAGGGCGAAATATTTGACCATTTTCATTTAATAATGTAGTAAGGCTGACTGGAATAATTCCATCTTTTTCTAGAAAACCTTTGCTCAAGTCGATTTTAAAGGTGTAGAAACGAACGGCAGACTTTTGACCGCGATCGTCGGAAATAGCGTAATAAAGGTTATTTTTTGCATTATATGTAATTCCAGATAAACCACCGACTTCAGTTTCTTTAAATATTAAACCTTTTTGTAAGGTTGCTTCTCTAATAAAATCTATACTGCTAATTTCAACACTATTTGAAGGAAAGTTTGTGAATACAAGGCTAAGAATTATAATTGGAATCAAAAAATAAATAATTCGTGGAATTACGAAGATTTTTTTAATTGTATGCATAATTTTTTATTAAACCAATATTTGTAGGAACGGACACTTATACCTCCCTACAAATAATATCAATTAAATAAATAATTTAACAGATACAAGCCTGAAAATACCGAAAAATCATGTTTTTTAACTTTGTGACAAGTCTGAGTAGATGCTTCCTTTACTTAGACTTTTCAAAACATATTTTTAATTTGAAAACCTTTTAAAAAATAATAAATTACTTAAGCTAATCGTAAATCATATTCATCTTGAAAAAAGTCGACAAGCCAATCTTTCACTTTATGGGTGGCGCGGCAGTCATCTTCGTTGTAGCGTTGGATAATTTCTAGTAAGGTGCGATCGCCTGTTTCTAACCATCGATCGTACCAGTAAATACACTTGGCACCACTGGCTTCTCGATCGCGCCACTCAAATCCTATCCAACGAGCGATCGCTTTCAAGGCATAGCTTTCTACGGGCAATGCTACACTTTGGGTTAATTGTTCATACACATCCACAAATCGATTCAGTACAGGGCGCACTAAGGAGTGTGGAGTGCCGTAAAGTTTTGCCAACCGTTTGACTGTATCAAACTCATAGACACAAAAATGATAAATAGGCGCTTCGGGATATTGCCAAACCAAATCCAAAAATTGCTGCCAAACTAATTCTTCGTCTTCTGGTTTATCTGCTAAAAAGGAATAAAATTGTTCTGTATTAGCTTGTCTATTAACAACCAAAACCCCTAAAAGATAATCTAAATCTAAGTCTGGCTGGGCTTCAATATCAAAATAAAGCTCTATGGGCGCTGTAAATGTAATATCTTCTGTTGGTAGCGGATATGGTAGAATCAAAGGTCGTTTTTCTAGTGCAGATTGAGCTTGTACTACCAATTTGGGCGCTACTTCGGTGTCAAAACCAAGTAGCTTTTCTAAGCTGCTGGGACTGGTGTTAGCAAGAGATTCCAGTGTGGTAATGTCTAAGGCTTGGAGTTGAGTGTAGCGCAGTGGTGTTACACCTGGTAACAATGAGAGATGTTTTTCAGATTGAGCGATCGCATAACATTCACTATACCAATGGCAAAAATTACACTTTTGGCGAGAAATAAATACCTCTGGCGGATTCGGTAACTCTAATACTTGAATAAACTCCTCCAAAATCTGCTGCATCCGTGGTGTCCATTTGCACAAATCCACTGCATAATTTGTATTTTTGGTTCGCAATATGAGCAAAGCTGTTTCAGGTGCAACTCCCTGCACTGTTGCCAACACTTGGGCATGAAATGCAGCGACAACTTGATATTCTTGCTTCGGGCGCTTACCCAGTTCAATATTTGCTGGGACGTACATCCAATCTCCAAAATGCGATTGTCCCGGTTGTTTCACAAGTAAATCTGGACGACTTAGCAGGGTGTCTGCTTCCGAATAATTTGCTAACAGTACTCCTTTATAGATGTACTCAACCCCACGCTGCATCAATTCTAAAGTCGCCTTCTCTGCCTTTTCCCAGTTTCCATAAGAATAATCTGGTTGGTGATAAGTCATCTGTGCCAAAGCACTCAACTGATGAGCGATTTTGTCCTGTTGCAGTTTCCGTAGCAACTCATTGGGAGCATCGCGCTGACTTTTGTCACCGTGGATATCTAGAAAAGGTCGGCGTTTACAGCGTTGGTATTGCAGTAAGAGTTCAGCATTAATTAGCATCCTTTTAAGTTAACAATAATTAGCAGAATCTGGGAGTAACTGTGACAATTAAAATCTGGAAGTGGCGATACATTTTCTGCGTTAGCGCAGCGTGTCGTAGACAGACGCTACGCTAACAGTGGGCTACGCCAACGCGTCCACGCTTAATTTGCCGTTTATTTTATACTGTCAACAGCTAGAGCGTTTGCTTTTCTGCCAAATTACAACTAAAAGAGAGTAAACATCACAGTTTGTCCATTATTACAAGGTTACATGACAAAACAACATGAGCCGTGTCTCATCTGTGAACGTGTCACACTTTGGAGAAACGGTCAAAATACTTTTGAATATCAATACCCTGTAAACAGCAGATATCCCTTGTAAATTATGACTAGTATTTCTGCATCACCAATCAAGCTGCATCGTCATCGAGAGCAATTTCCCGCTTTAGGGAATAAGGCTTATTTTAACTATGGAGGACAAGGGCCCATGCCCCAAAGGGCAATGGATGCGATCGCCCAAACTCAAGCTTATGTTCAGGAAATAGGCCCCTTTGGGAATGAGGCGTTTAGTTGGATAGCACCTCAAACTCAAGCTGCTAGAGAAGCGATCGCTTTGGAATTTAATGCACCAAGCCAAACAATTACTCTCACCCAAAATGTCACTGTTGGCTGTAATATTGCCATGTGGGGCATTGAATGGCGGGCTGGCGACCATCTACTGCTCTCAGATTGCGAACATCCAGGCGTAATTGCTACAGCACGAGAAATCTCGCGGAGATTCTCTGTAGAAGTTACCACTTGTCCTCTAAAAGCGACTTTAAATGAAGGCGACCCTGTAACCATCATTGCCCAGCACTTGCGCCCCAATACCCGCCTAGTAATATTGAGTCATGTTTTCTGGAATACCGGTCAAGTTTTACCTCTGGACAAAATTGCCGAAGTATGCAGAAATAATCATTCTGCACTATTAATAGATGCTGCCCAATCTGCTGGTTTATTGCCTTTAAACTTGACTGAATTGGGAGTAGATTTTTATGCTTTCACTGGTCACAAATGGTTATGTGGTCCTGCGGGTGCTGGTGGCTTGTATGTTCGACCAGAAGCACGAGAAAGCCTAAAACCTACGTTTATTGGCTTGAATGGTGTTGTTGTAGATAGTCAATCTCAACCTGTGGATTGGCTTCCAGATGGGCGACGATACGAAGTGTCTACATTAGCTTATCCGTTGTATCTTGGTTTAAAGGAAGCGATCGCAATTCATCAGCAATGGGGAACGTCAGAGGAACGTTACGAGCAAATTTGTCATAACAGTGAGTACCTCTGGCGACAATTAACGGCGTTACCCAATATTAAATGTTTGCGAACTTCCCCACCTGAAAGCGGTATAGTCTCTTTTCAACTTGCAAATAATCAACCTCAAGCTCATCTGAAGTTGGTGCAATTTTTGGACTCACAAAGAATATTAACTCGGACAATTGCCGATCCTAGCTGTATACGTGCTACCGTTCATTATTTTACTTTAGAATTGGAAATCGACTTATTGATTGAGGCGATTCAAAATTTTTGCAAAATTAATTAAAAGTTAGGAGTTGTAAGTTAGCGTGTAGAACTTATGATTTTAACTCCTAACTTTTAACTCCTAACTCTTAACTCCTAACTTAAAAATGGAACGCCCAATTTTATATTTAGCCATAACAAACCACGGCTTTGGTCATGCTACCCGCACGGCTTCTGTCGCTGCAACAATTCAAAAGTTATGTCCAGAAGTTCTGCTAATTGTGGTGAGTACTGCCCCACGTTGGTTGCTAGAGTGCTATATAGAAGGCGATTTTATCTATCGTCCTCGTGCATTTGATTTGGGTGTGGTACAAACAGATAGTTTGACAATGGATAAAGGTGCGACTTTAGAAAAGTTACTGGATATTCAGAAGCATCAAAATTCGCTGATTGCCTCAGAAGTGAATTTTATCCGCCAAAATCGCGTTAATCTTATTTTGGCAGATATTCCCTTCCTCGCTCCTGGGTTTGCCAAAGCTGCAAATATTCCCTGCTGGATGATGAGTAACTTTGGCTGGGACTTTATCTACCGAGATTGGGGAGGCGAATTTACCGCAGTTGCAGATTGGATTAGTGATTGGTATTCAAAGTGCGATCGCTTGTTTCGTCTTCCTTTCCACGAACCAATGCCAGCTTTTAATAATATCACAGATGTCGGCTTGACAGGCGGTTCCCCCCGTCACTCTGCTGATGATTTACGTTCTGTTTGGGGAATAACAGCACCACTCGAAAAAACCATTTTGTTGACTTTTGGTGGGTTGGGTTTACAGCAAATTCCTTATAATAATTTACAGCGATTTTCAGATTGGCAATTTATCGTCTTCGATCGATCTGCTCCTGATTTACCTAATTTGGTGAAAATTAATGACCGCAAATACCGCCCTGTAGATTTTATGCCTATTTGTGGGCGGGTTGTTTCTAAACCAGGTTATAGTACTTTTTCGGAAGCCACAATACTAGGAGTACCAATTGTTACTATACCGCGTGAAGACTTTGCCGAAGCAACTTTTATAGTAGAAGGCATAGTTAATTATAATCAGCATCAAATCATCACCCCCTCTGAGTTTTTTCAAGAGACTTGGAATTTTCTCCATGAGTTACCCCAACCTCCAAGGCAATCTCAAACAATTGCTAAGGATGGTAATGAAACTATAGCTAAAGCTGTTCTCAATTATTTACAGACGAAATAAAGTTATTTAAATGCAATATCCATAAATAATTTAAAATATACTCGATCTAGCAAACGACCAAATCAAGCTGATTAAACTGCTAATTCGCTTTTACTACCATCAATAATTACTGTTTTAAATGACTCACTACCAAAAGTTACTAAAAATTTCCACTACTGGTAAATCTTTTTACAACATCACTGCAAAAATTGCAGCCGCAGTTGCCGAATCGGGAGTTGAAACTGGTCTTTGTACTTTATTTTTGCGCCACACTTCAGCCAGTTTGGTCATCCAAGAAAATGCCGATCCTGATGTTCTTGTGGATCTAGCTAATTTTATGGCAAAACTCGTGCCAGAATCAGGCAAATACATCCATGATGCAGAAGGCCCCGATGATATGCCAGCACATATTCGTACTGCACTCACCCACACTTCTGAACATATACCCATTAATCGCGGTCACTTAGTACTAGGAACTTGGCAGGGAATTTATATTTGGGAACACCGCCAACGCAGTCATTCCAGAGAATTGGTTGTTCACATTTCTGGATAGCCGATTCTCAAGTTTTATTGAAGGTGTGGTTTTCTAGAGTTTAAATACTCTGGTTATACTGTCTACATTTTGGATATAATCTCCTAAAATCACGGTGATATGCATTAAATAAATGTCGCCTTGATAAATTTATCATGACAATTATTAACGCAAAACTAATCAGAGATGCATTAAACAATTCGTGTATATTTGTAAATCAAAAAGTTAAGTTTATTTGTGATTATTAAATAATCCGTTGATGCCAAGATACACTAATATTTAGTGTCAGCTGTCTGGGCTATTACTATTACTATGAAGCAAGAACTAACACCAACTAATACTTTTCAGAATATTGATGAAATACTTGCCCAGCAGTCTGTTAAATTATTGTCACTGAGTCCCCAAAAAATATTAATTACCAGCTTTGCAGAGTTAGGAAATTTGATTGCGAAACAAAATACCGACATTCAAATTATCACAATTATTCAAGAAATTCTCGAAAGCATAGTTCGTACTCAATTGCAAAACTTCCCAGAAAACATCTTTTGGGATTTCGATTTTCTGGTAAGTAGTATGCTTAGGCAGGCTTTAAATGCAGAGGAGGGTACTATTGCATTCTTAAAAATTTTTGGTGAAAAGATGGTTTGTCTAACAAAGATGTTCGGCAATAAAACGGAAATGCGCTTTCGTTATGTTCATGATTTTATGTATGGGTTTGAGTGGGCAAGATGGGTACAAAAAGAGCCACAAAAACGCGCACATATAGAGCCTTTTAGTCTCGTATTTTTGGATTATTTGCTCGTCAAAGGTAAGGAACTTTTACAACGTATTAATCATGGTCAGGTCGTATCTTATAAACTGTGTGAGACGGGCTACCGCAACCCCTTTACCTTTTCTCGCGAACCAGAAGATGAATACCGTCTGCTAACTTATCTTGCTGAAGAACAACTTATTCCAGTAGCAGTATGGGACTGGAACGCTTGCCCTGTATGGAATAAACCTTTTCAGGAAATGCGCCAGCAATTAGCATTAAAATTAAATATTCAACCACAGAGACGCTGATTAGTAATTAAAAATTGCTGAAGAAAATAATTATGAAAATTGCTGATTTAATTACTTGGTTTGAAGCATGGGCGAATCCTGCTTGGTGTGAAAGTTGGGATAATTGTGGCTGGCAAATTGAACCAGGAGTTTTGCAAGAAGAAACACGGGTTTTGGTGTGTTTGACACCGACTTTGGCGGTAATGCAAGAAGCGATCGCAGAAAATGCTAATCTGATATTCGCCCATCATCCCTTGATTTTTAATCCTCTCAAATCTTTACGCACTGGTGAAGCGATCGCTGAAGTGGTACGGTTAGCCTTTACCCATAATATTGGTATTTACACTGCTCACACTAATTTTGACCAAGTGGAAGATGGGACTGCTGACGTTTTAGCTCAGATTTTAGAACTCAAAGAAGTTACTCCCATAGAACTTACACAAGCAGGATTAGGATATGGCCGTGTTGGTTTGCTAGAGCCATTTCTGACATTACAGGAATTACTCGCAACCATTCAAACCCGACTTGCTCCCCCTAATTTGATTTTTTCCCCAAGTGCTGATTTACAGCAAACGATTTCACGAGTTGCTGTTTTGGGTGGTTCGGGGGCCAGTTACATTTCAGCCGTCGCCAAAACAGGTGCCCAAGCTTATCTGACTTCTGACTGTAAATTCCATCAGTTTCAAGAAAGCCGCGATCGCAATCTCATTTTAATCGATGCTGGACATTACGCTACCGAACGTCCGGCTTGCGATCGCTTAGTGCAAAAATTCCAGTCTTTAAACTTAGACTGGGTGCAATTAAGTCAAAAAGATGAAGATTTCCGCCAGTTTTTTGCTTGATTGCTGATGTCTCATTGTATTTTGTTGGTGCTTTTTGAAAAAATTGTTGTATTTTAATTCTGTTAAGATATTCAGCTTTTCAACATTGATGCTGAAAATTCCTGTGTCCTTTTATCTGTGTAATATTAAAGTGTCCAAAACCCATATCGTGATATAAATCACTGGTTGAGCGTAATACTAATCACACAGTATTAATGTTTCATATCAATTAGTAAGATAGGAAAATGTTCCACACTAGACCTAATAATTTGCTCACTCTGCCCTAATCAAGATGATTCGCACAATTATTGCATCTGCTTTCCAAACCGGATATCTTAGTGTTGAATCTGAGGGTTTACTCCAGCAGGTGCTAGCCACTAAATGCTATCAGTCAGAGGATTTACCAGAGCTTGCAGCCCTATACGATGCAGTTCGCGCCGGAAAAATTAAACGAGAAGCATCCTCGTCAAACGTGCTTATAGAATTTCCTTTACCACATAAATCCTCCTGAGACTTCTGGATTAGAATTTTCTCATGGTCTTTTTTCTCTACTCTTCCCTGACGCTGTTGCCTTTTTTCAGGTTTTTGCCTGAAAACTCAAAACTATTTGGGTGTTGTTGTTGAAAAGCATCAAGGTCAGCAAGAGAATGAGTTAAGATCAGATACAAGTGGGTAAAAGTAAAGCCAAGTCCCCGGACTTCCCAGTAATGCCAATGATTAAAAGTAGGCAAGTTAAACAACCGCAATCAACGATTGTTTTGGAGTATTCTTTATTACATAATGGTAAGAATGACTCACCAGCAAATATAAACCTGGTTAGGACAGGTACCGAATTGTTTGACTTTTATAGAAGCAGACATTCCCTAGAATAAGCTGGAGGGAGATTGAATTCATTGTTAGAGCAACCATTGATTTGTGACCCAACATTATCCTGATATTTTGACAAATGAAGCAAATCTTGGGATTGGGTTATGAAGCGCACTTGTTCTAAACAGTGAAATTAACCTCTTAAAGGTGTAATGTAATGGGGTAGAACCCAGATTTTGACAGGTTTAACTACGTTGTTTAAAAAGGCAGAAACAGTACATGCTACACCGCAAGATTTATCAACTGTGTTGCGATGGGCGCGAGGTATGTGTTTTCTTGCGGGACCAGCAACGCTGGATTGAACGCGCCCGCATCATAGACATAGAGGGAGATTTAGTGACCCTACGCTATGAAACAGAGGAAGAGGACGAAGTTTGTTCTTGGGAAGAAATGGTTCGCCTCGAGAGCATTGGTGCTGTAACGCAAAAATTGGCTTCAGTACCGCGCGGTAATGTAGAACCTCTGATGACTGAAGATTGTCCCGAAGCAGAGCGCATTCACAACCGTTACACTGACTCGAATCCAGAATAATCAGTCATTAGTCATTAGTTATTAGTCATTAGTCATTAGTTAAAAATGACAAAGGACAGCGGACTAGTGACTATTGGCTATCATTCAAGCCTTCAAAGGCAGGACAGTAACCTTCGAGAGTTACTTTAAAGTTATACAACGGGGAAGCTGGATTCCAACAACGCTGCCCCCTTTGATGTCGGCAAGTACCACAACAGTCTACATCTGTCCAGGTATAGCGATCGCTGTTTTGGTTGAGCAGTTCTCGTTGAGACAATCCCCTTAATACTAATTCTTCCCCTTGCCAACGAGCTTCGATTAAACCAGTATCGGCAAATTGCCGCCAACGCTGATCGGCAGTAATCACATTGGGTAGGGTGATTGTGATTACTGTTCCTAACTCTGTCAGTTCGCCTTCATAGTTAGTTTCTGGTGCTGCTGGTTGTAAAAATGTGTCGCCGATAGGCAGTTCTACTAAGGTATCAGCCGCCGGAGAATGTACGTGGTAGCGGTTTTGCAACTCCTCTAAGCTAGTCAGGTCTGCCAAGTAAGCAGGGGAACCGTGGACAAAAACGACGTGCTGGGGTCGCAAATTATGAATTAGCTGTGTAGTACCAGGGCCATCACTATGTTGAGCTAAAAGATAAGTTTCGACAGTGCTGGGCGCTAAATATTCTTTGTTAACTTTTATATCAATTTTTTCTGGTAGGAGAATCAGCCAAGGGCCGGTGTCTAATTGGCAGTGTTCGCCTAAATCAGATGTCGAGTCGGTGAGGACAATACAAGGTGACTTGCCTACACTGGGACGATGTTCTGCTTGTAGACGACGCACGCGGGGACGTACCCGTTCATCCCAAAATAAGGGTTGATGGCGGGCGAAGTTCTGCACCGATGGGGGGAGATGGGGTAACAGTTCTAGATATGCATCGCATCCAGTGGCGACAGCACCATCTACCCAAATATCTAAATCTCGTCCGGTGAAATGGTGATGCGATCGCAAGAGCATTAATAATTCTTGACCCAATCCTAAAGCTGGGGTGGGAAGAATTACAGAACAATGGTCGGCGATCGCGCGATTAATTCGCTCGGCTAATTGATTTTCTTGGTTGCGGCGATGAGGATGACGGGATGTGCCATAACTACCTTCAATGATTAGCACATCTAAATCTAAGCCCCGCAGTTCCTCTAAACGCAAACCTTCTACCAGGCGGGAGTTCGATAAGAAAAAGTCTCCTGTATACAGTAGCTTGTAAGTACGCTGCTGGGTGGTATAGCTGAGGAGAATTGCTACTGCTCCTGGTAAATGTCCTGCGGGAAATAATTCTGCCACCAAACCATCTTGGAATTCCACAGGCGATCGCAATGGCAAGGCATGACAAAATTGGGAAATTTTCTTAGGGTCTTCGTCTAGCCAATTCAGCGGTAATAACTTGCTAGTTACCTCACTACCATAAATCGGTAACTTGGGAAAAGCTGTATGCAGCGCCAGTAAGCCTTTAGCATGATCTGGGTGGGCATGACTAATCAAAACTAAATCTGCTGGTAGGGGCGAACTAGTTTCACGTCCCGATTTAGTAAGCCCCTTAGCCAGCGATGAAATATCCTCCAAACCACAGTCCAACAGAATGCGGTGTGGCCCCATTTTCACCAATAAACACACGCCTTCATTGTCATGCTGGACGCTATAGGGCAAACATTCTAATTCACTACCCGCTTCCGCAGCATCTACGCGAGAGGATGCCGATAGATTATCCCTCATGCTCTCCTCCCCTCAAACCTGATCGTCATGGACATATCCCAAAAGCCAAAAGTTACACAAATTTTGGTTTTGTGACTTAGGGGTAAGTTTTATCGTGCGCCCCTACACCCTGAGAATACGGATTTTTGATTGGGGAGGACGCCTGCACCGAACCCGCACTGGTTCGGAAAGGTGGGCTAACCAGAAGCTATCAAACTAGTAGCTCAGGGAGTTTGCCTCTGGTTTCTTTTCCCTTTACAAGTTTTGAGCGCTCTTAGCCAACTCACCCTCCGGGAAGTCGATCGAGCGCCTACAGATTTATCTCAATGTGCGGAGCCATTGCCATGATAGTTATCTGAATCATAGAATCCATTCTTCGTGCCAAAAAATAAGCACGAAAGCGTAAATATAACTGTTAATCCAGCTAGAATCAGCTTTACATCCATTTGTCTGCTGCCCTTTACTCAAAGACTTTCCTATATTAATTTAGTGCTTCCGCAATCAAACGGAATCACTAGAAAATCTTTACTATGCTTATATGGATTGGGCAATAGGTAAATTTACCACAATCAGTCAGATTGTAGAACCTTTCGGTTCACCTGTCTATCTATCTAGATGTAAAGCAATATGACAACGAGCAATCGTCTACAGCCCGTAAAAATCCTCATTTAAAATCTGCTCAATCGAAAAAAGACAAACGGTGGGATATTCACTTTCTTGGGGTATGCGAATTCCAAACTTAGCCAGTTTAGCTTCCTTAATTGCTAGCTTACGAGCATCTGGGTAGGCTTTTTCTACCGCCTCTACCAGAAAACTTTTTAAAGAAGGAGTATCTGTCAAATTATTGATAACTCGCTGACGATGTTCAAGTATGGAGCTATACCAGCTTCCTTTCATGCTATCGGGGACATCATACTGAACGCGTAACTTGAGTAAATGCGCTAACAAAATTGTCAGATTGCTTTTGAGGGCATTTTTTTCTGCTTTACCCAAATCAACTAGTTCCTCAATCAAATGCTCAATATCCAACGCCTCAAATTCATGATTTTGTAACTGTTGAATGGTTTGCTCAATCCATAATTGCAAATCGCGATCGTATAGCGGGTTAGGCATTTTTCAGATCAACTCCTAGTTTCTCACTCGATCGTAGCGATGAAAGCGATCGCACTTAGAGGATGTTTGAAAAGTGGTTGGCTGTGATTTGAGGCACTAACTGATCCCCCCTAACCCCCCTTAAAAAAGGGGGGAACCGGAATCAAAGTCCCCCTTTTTAAGGGGGATTTAGGGGGATCTAGAACGTTTTGTTACCGAGAAGAAAACTTTTTAAACATCCTCTTAGAGCCAAGGCAATGGAATTGCTTGCGGTACAGTGCATGAACGCGGCTACACAGGTACGAATAACGGATTATCTAGTTCGCAACAACTGCACAAAGGTATTACTCACTGTATTATCTTTAGTATCGGCGGCGTATTGAATCAATTCTTCCCGCAGTTTTTTGGCTGCATCTATCTCAAGTAAGGTTGCTAGCAAGAAGTAAACACCACGAAAACGCGGATCGCCCATTCACTCTAGTCATTTGAAAGCTTAAAAACTTGAGTGCATATTTTCAGATGCCCCTGTATTGCATCATCCCAGGTGGGGTAGAAGTTCCTTTTTCCATCCATTACCCCACCCATGACCAAAGTTTCA
>NZ_JBWQXL010000027.1:0-82322 GCF_056620565.1 Nostoc sp. LEGE 12454 | reverse complement strand
CATGTGACTAAACGCTTTGCTTATTAGCGTACTACTCAACACATTTCATGCTCCTATTTAGTGCATCACTCTTACTACAGTAAAATAATCTGTATTCTTAAGCACAAAATTAGATGCGCTTACCCTGGATATATCTCAAACCTGTGCTGCGAGTATCACCTTGGGCAATGGTATTTGTGGCAATTAATCCAAAACATCCAGATTGGCGTAAAAGGCTAAACGCTCGTCGGAAAAAATGCGCTACCAAATCAGCATTCCCATGAGATTCGGGATTAACAACTTTCAACCAATCCTGATAACCAGAAGCATGAGCATTTATTGTTGTATTCTTCCCGGCAAATGGCGGATTACCAACAATCGCATCAAACCCCGGATTATCTCTATCAAATACTTCTGGAAATTCAATCTCCCAATTAAACGCCGGAACAGGTTTTTCACCATACCGTAATTCGGCACAAATCCGCCTGACATCTAAATCATCTTCCTGATTTTTCTGCCATTGGTAAAACTTCAACCATGAATTATCACGCTCATCCTTTCTCGCCTTGTCCTTATCCTGGGCGAAAAATGAAGCAATAAGCAAATCTCCTTTCAGCCGAATATCATGCAATTCTGTTTCTATATTTTCGTAAAAATCGCGTTTAGCTACATAATTATCTTCATCTAAATTGTGAATTCCATTGCGATAAAACTTCGCTTTCTCCATCGCCAAATTAAACAAAGGTAAATTTGGATCTTTGTAGGTTTTATCTTCATCCCAAGTAAAGGTTTTAATTTGTTCAGAAGTTAACCCAACTAATGAATCTCCCCACTTTAAGGCATGGTCTAAAAAAGTAAACGGATGAGCTTTCGCCAAAGTCGCCAGCCACAAAGATAACTTAGCCAAATTCACTGCAAAAGGGTTTTTATCCACACCATACAAACACTGTTGTGCCACTAACCGCCGCGCATAAAGTAACGGTTCTTCATCAATTGGAATTTCAGGTAATACGTTTTGCTTATTCCATGCTTCAACTAATTTTTCAGCCAACTGACGACAACTTTCCACTAAAAATGCCCCCGACCCCATCGCCAAATCACAAATTTTCAACTCTAAAATCTGCTCTGGTGCGGGGTTTTCTCCCAAAGCCGATAAAATCGGTCTGAGAGTTTCTTTCACAATCGGCTCAGTCAAAGCACGAGGCGTATAATGAGAACCACTCCGCCGCAGTTCTTCCCCCGGTTGCAAATACAGAGAACCGACAGACATTAAACTCGGCGTTTTCGGTGATATCTTGCGTCCTAACGCCGCCACTACATCCTCTGCTGTCCTCGCATCCTTTAACTCAGTTAGGGATTTACCAGTAATTTCGCAACCTGCAACATCCTTTAAATATTTAGCCCGTTCTCCCACCTTAGTTTTGAGAACTTCCTCAACGCTGACAACAACTGTCACCGAAGATTTGGAACCTTTAGGTTTACTCCAAACACCGATGGCAGGACTACTTGCTCTTTCTACCTCATAGCCCATAATCGCTTGATAGACGGAACCAATTTGCTCAACGTCTAGAGAACGGTAAGACAGACGTTCTCCATCCAGTATCAGCAACCCTTGCAATACCCGGTGAATTACCCCATCTGAAACGCGAGGGGGTTCAAGACTTTCCCCTGTTTGATATTTTGTATACTGGGGACGACCTTCTAAAAACGGATACTCATCTGGGTTAAATAGTTGCCCATGACGAGCAGGTAAGTACAAATCAGCGTGACCGCCGCCATCGTAAACCAAACGAAACAGACTCAGCAACCATGCCCAAGCACCATACCTCTGATCCATTGTATCCGGGTAGTTGCCTGCATCTTCTCTCAATCGCTCGTAAAGTCCACTAACTGAGTAATAGCGTGTATAAACTGCATCTTGAGACATCAATCCCCGATCTTCAGCGTAAAGCAGAAACACTAACCGCAGCAAAACAGTAATCAGCCCACCGTAAATATGCTGGGGTGCAGTCGTGGCAATATCACTTATTAAGCCGCTTTTAGTAGTTGCATCTGCTATTTGGAAGCCGCGCAGTAAATCCCATAATGCCTCTAATACCTGCTCTGCAAGCTTAATAGAGACATCGTTTTGATATTTTCGGCTTTTTTCCAGGATTGCAGACAAACGGCGATCGCTAGGGACATTAAACAGTCGGTCAGCCGAGAGCAACATCTCCATTGCACCCAAAATCAGCCGCCCAGATACCTCACACATTGCCTGTACAGGAAAGGTCAGGTGTCCCGATGACTCACCAAGTGGTGCATAAACTAAACGTAATTCTGTACCGTTGCACAATAGCCCAGTATAAACTTTCGTTTCTTTTAAAAGGCGCTCAAACTTAGACTGAGGGCTAGCGTGCCAACCAGTAGATTTACTATCTTCCGCCCCAGCGTTGTCAAGTTCAGTACCATCAGGAAGCACCTGTACCAGCATCATCCAGTTGCCATTCGGGTCGGGTACAGCATACGTGGGGGTCAAAACTTCGTTGTAATCTGGGAGCGCGATCGCTAATTCCTCTGGGCTGACAACTAAATCTTCTAGTTGCCAACCTAAAACATTGATAGTAAAAGCAGGAAAGTCGTCAATTCCAAAGGTTTCCTTGCCTAACTCACCGGAGAGGGGTTCGCGTCTGGCAACTGTAGCGAGTGTTTGTTGCAGTTCCACCACATTGCGGTTAACCACAGCTTGGGCTGCTGACAATGCTGGCGGAGACACCACCAACCCCACTGGCTGGAGAAAGCCCAACCATTCTTTATGTAAGCGAATTTCTGGATCGTTTGCCATTGTTTATACTCCCTCTAGCCGGAAATCGGCCATAAATAAATTACGCCGACTGGCTCAACTCGCACTGCTTTTACTTTGTAGGCGGCTTCAATTCGGGCTGGTTCTGAAATTAGTTCCACTGCGATCGCTTGAAGGCGTTTTTCCCAGTGGCGACGGTCTGCATCCAATTGGCGCTGTTCTTCTATGAATGGAAGAGACAACTGCACTGCCTTAGATTCTTCCTGACACTTGATAATTCGCGTCTGCTGTTCCTCCAGAATGTTCTTCATCTCAGCAGCTTCTTTAGTACCCCGATTGGCCAGGTTTTTCTCAGCCCTCTCAGCTAAAGCTGTGGCGTGGCGTTCCAGATGAGGAATTAATTCTGCTACATCTTGGGCAGCACTTTTTTTCAATCGCTCTTTTACCGCTTCAGCAACTTCCAGCAAGTGAGGGGAAGCTAGGGAATTTTCCAGTAATTCCAGTACGTTGTCTTTCTCGCCTTCTCTTAAACGCTGAAGTTTCTTGCGTCCCCGGCTGGTTGGATCTGACCACTCTGCTGCTACTGCAATCACTTGATCGTGCAAGCGAGAAGCCCGTTCCCCGTATAGAGCCAGTCGTCCCAGTGCAATCACTTTTGGCATGGGGTCATCAGTCAGACAAACACAAGCACGAGTTAATTCATCATGCAAGAAACCCTGAGCTAAAAATCTACTCAGTAAACGCTGGACAATTCTGTGTTCTAAATGCAGATGAACTACATCCCCATCCAAGGAACCAGGATCTCGAAAAACTACAGGACGAATCGGTGCTTCTTTTCGCCATTCCCAAGGTTTTTGTCCGATTTTACGAGGTGTTCTCAGGGTATCAAGTGTAGTTGACCATGTTGGATCTGCACCAGTACGCTGGTCGAGAGCCGGAATTGTCCAACGCGCAGTTACAGGATTGTTAGCAACCTCATTCACATCTACAGGGGCAAGTGTTGGGACTCCCAGAATTTCTAAAGAAGCAGAGATGGCATTACGGAAGTGATTGTCATCTAGTCCCAACCAATCCCGCGAGTCTTTCAACATTTCTTGTAAATTCTCTACTTGTTTAGTCAAATCCTGTTGGCGGAGTCTGGCTTGCTCCAGTTCTTCATTAATTACTTCTGTATTTACTGTTTCCTGGTTAAGTAGTTCTGCCTTATTTATCGAATCAGTAAGATTATTTACTTCTTGGTGGCGAATCCCATTAGCCAGTAAGCGCGACACATTTCTTTCAACCACTGGTGCAAGGCTGCCGAGTTCTTGTTGAATCGTGGCTGTTTTTCGCACGAGTACGTCTAATACTTTGTCTTCAGTGCGTTGCGGTAGGATAAAGTAATAACAATGGACAACAGGCGATCGCTGTAATTTGCGGTCAATTCGCCCGTTACGCTGTTCCATCCTCGACGGGTTCCACGGTACATCAAAGTGAAACAAGTCAGCACAGTTATTTTGGAGGTTCACCCCTTCCCGTGCTGCATCTGTGGCAATCAGGATACGCAGGGGATGACGTGCAGGATCAGCGTTAAATGCACTTTTAATAGCTTCGCGGCGTTCTTCTCCAATGCCCCCGTGAAATACATCTATGCGTTCATGTTCACGGTTAGAGCCTGCGATCGCACTTTGTAATTGCTGTTGTAAATAACGTTTAGTATCCGTATATTCTGTAAAGATAATTACTCGCCGTTCTAACCAAGCAGCATTCGCTTGACCCAAATCGGGACAAAGATTTTGGCGAATCCACTCCACCAGTTGTTGAATCCGTGGATCTGGCTGGTAGCGAGAGGAATTCGCTACATCTGCCATTTCATCTAAAATCGCTAATTCACGCGCTGTTTGTCCCGCAGCTTGCATACTAGCTGCTGCCATTTGAGCATCTTCTTCTGCTTGTACTTCCTCTTCGGAAAATTCAGCCCGTTCGTCATCAGCACCAGGGGATTCAAACAGCAACGGGAGACTGGCTTGATATATGGAGGGGCGGTGAGCCGCTTGTTTTTCCATCCCCGTCCGATGCACCTTTAAAGTCCGAGCAAATGCCTCTATGGAAGATAAAAGACGCTTTTGTAGCGAAGTAATCACCAGCATCGCCGTAGTCTGGGTAGACTTCGCTGCATCTTTGAGCTTTTCCTCACGCAGATTGCGATATTGTTGCAGCAGTCGGGATAATTTTAATTCGGGCGCGTCTTCTGGGAGATTATCAATAACTATAGGAAGAACGTAGCGTTGGGGAAACTCTTCTCCGATCTCCCGTAAATCTTGTTTTAAGCGCCGCACCATTACAGTGTCCAGCAACTTGCGATTACGAACGGGTACTCCTCGGCAGAAACGCTGGGGATCAAGGATTTCTAGTAAGGCAGCGAAGCTGTTGGAATGTCCATTGTGGGGAGTGGCAGATAAAAACAGCTTGTGTTCAAAACGCGGTGCTAAATCTCGAACAGTTTTGGTAAGTTGGGAATCAACCGCATACTTAGCACCACTCGCAGGTGCAGCATTATGAGCTTCATCAAGGATGAGCATGGAAGCAGCTGCAAAATCACCAAGCCAGTCCCGTAATGGTGCGGCATAGGTTTCATCTCGTAGCAAAGCGTGGGAAATAATGAACCGAGTATGCGTCATCCAAGGGTTAATTCCATAACCCCGTTCTTGACGACGCGCAGCAATAAACTCACGGTCAAGAATCATAAATGTGAGTCCAAAGCGACTCTCCATTTCCTCTTGCCACTGTCGCACTACTGATGGCGGACACGAGATAACGACTCGCCTAACTTTCTGCCGCATCAGCATTTCACGCAATATCAGCCCTGCCTCAATGGTTTTGCCCAGCCCTACATCGTCAGCAATGAACAAACCGACTCTCGGCATCAGTAAAGCTTTACGTAGCGGCTCTAATTGATAAGCTTTGACTTCTATACCGGCTCGGTAAGGCGCTTGAAAAAGCTTGGCATCTGTGGAGGTTACGCAATTCCACCGTAATGTGTGCAGGTAGGCAGAAAACAGACGCGGATTATCAAAACCTCGATTCGCTATGGAATCCCATGATGTCGCCCCTACGATTTTGGCATCTATTTCCCGTTCCCATAGGACTTCTAGCGATTCTCCTAACGCATCATCTTCTAAACAAGAAAGACTAACTTTAGTGTCTTGCTCCTTAGTGGGTTTCGACACAACTTCTTCTACAAGATATTGCCGCGATCGCACGCGCACAATCTGTCCAGTTACAATGTCAGTCACTCGTGTCTTCCCCCTTGTAACTGGACTGGTATTATCCCTCCTCTAATCATGAAAAACTCACTCCCCTAAACCCTAATGCCTGGTTAGCTTGGAGTGCTAATCTACAACCATCTTTTTGAAAGTTGCGTTGCAGGTATAAAATAGCTTTTAATCTATTTGTTATTTAGCACCTGCTACATCTTAATGATGTTATTTTATATACGTCTATAGTAAGTGGCTATTTTCAGCAGAAAACTTTGTAATTCCTAAATGAAGAGAGTCTAAAAAGTATAATCTACCTAATATCACATAGACAATTATTGGATTAAAATTAAATAGTAATCTATTGCTCAGTAATATCACTTAAGATATTTAGGCTGAATTGCGTATACTTAAAGTAACCTGATAAACTAGCATTATTTAACCACTGTCAACCAACATCAAGAATTGCTCACAGAGATGGAAGCCCTCAAGTAGTTCTTGATAGAGAAAGTACCCTTGAGGGTACTGTGAATGGCTGCCATTCGTTTCTAGGATATTTTATAGAAGTTTTTTTCAGTGGCCACAGCGATGTCTTCTATTGAGGACAACAAAATAATTGTTTGGCGATCGCAAAAAGACGAGCGAATCAGTGTAAATTCAGAAATTCTTGAAATTAATAAAAATACTAACTTGCAGGATGATATAACCCCGTATTTTCGTTAAATTCCCATCCCATACCCGATTTATCCTTCCCCTTGCACCATGCCACAAAAAGCGGTGGGTGCAGCTTATTTCGCTGCTCACGTATAGTTTCTACGCTTACACCAAGTCTTGAAGCTAAACCTTCTTCCGTTAATGGTTGGATTCGGGGAGTATGCCCTTTAAAGGATGAATTGTTGTTGTACGATTTATTGCCCCGCCTCGGTTGGTTGTTGAGATGATTTTGAATTTTAATAATCGCCTCGGTAAACTGTGTCATTCGGGCTGTTATCCCCTCAATTTTTTCTGATAAATCGGCGAGATTATGGATTGCTCCGGTTTCGTTGCTAGATTCACTTGAAAACTGTGACTCGAGCTTATCAAGTCGTGAGCAAATAGCTAATATCGTTTCATTCGTAAGACTGGGGTGACTATTGTTACCAGCAACCAAGTACTCCTCAACACTTGCCTTAATCTTAGAGTCCAAGCGTTTATCTAAATTATCGCCACCAATTGCATCAAGGTTATCTATATCATCTAGGTAGAGTTCGATAAATTGGGTCAGCGTGGCTGTTGCCGTCGTCCCTTTCGACTTACAACGGGCAATAAACTGCTCCCACATCTTTTGGTCGCAGTTAAAAGATGCCAGTTTCTTGTTTTTCCCTGTTTGGCTCATGTCTAGGTAATGTCTAGGTAAATCTGGACTGGACACGACTGAGTGAGCGTGTCATCCCGAAAAGATAACTACCTTGACACTATCATTTTGGAGCGCATGAGTGCGCCCGCCGGAGACGATGGTCTCCGACCGACCGGAGGTCATCGCCTCTACCAAAAAGCAGTCAGATTACTACTGTCTGCAACAGTTAGTTAGCCACTGTTGGAGTTGTTCAGGAGTCGTTGGCGCACGCACAATTTGAGCAAAGCCTGTTATCGCTTTTGTAGCCAAATCAGGGGGTGACTTCCTGGCTAACGCATCCATTTAGTCAATCATATCTGCCAACAAATTTGTCATCTCTGACTGACCTTGTTTGCGGTTATCGTCATACTGGATTAATACATCCAGCTTGACATGACGGCTGACTTTTTGCGTCTTTCGCACATCCCCTTGGGTTGCTTCCAAAAGAGTTGTAATCCCACTGTGGCGGATGCGGTGGGGTGACATTAACTTTTTTACACCAGCTGCATCAAAATAATTGACAACAATTTTGCGAATGCCGTCCCCAGTGAGGCGATGCCCTTTGCTGCGGTTATCAAGGGCGATAAATAAAGGTGAGGAGGCGGTAATATTACCCCGGACTTGCAACCAATCACAGATAGCATTAACTGTTGCTACTGACAGTTTTACCCATTCATCATTCGTACCTTGCCCTTTTCCCAAAATCCGCAACCTGCTTTCGTGTGGGTCGAAGTCTTTAATATTTAATTGACTCACCTCATTACGTCGCAGTAAATTTTCCCACAACAGCCGCAACAGCGCATAATCTCTTTGGCCGTGAACAGTTGAGCGCTCAATTAGCTCGACTACACTGGCGATGGTTTGGGCATCTACCCCAGAGGTATCTCGATATGCTTTTACCTTTTCCAACTCCACATCTTCTAGCGTATAGCTACACACACCTAGCTTGCGGGCAAACTTCACCAGCGATTTAATGCTGCTGAGACGACGGTTAACCGTTGCTTCCTTCAACCCAATAGCCAGTAGCTTGGCCTTATATTTCAACACCACCGCCACCGCCCGTTTCTCGGTCAGGTGCAGAAACTCCAACACGCTATCAACATTTGGCTCAATACCAGTCATCGCCACAAAGAATTTCCGCAAATCTTTCTGGTATTCGCGCCGGGTGCTGGATGC
The DNA here is from genome assembly GCF_056620565.1 of Nostoc sp. LEGE 12454. Classification (NCBI taxonomy): domain Bacteria; kingdom Bacillati; phylum Cyanobacteriota; class Cyanophyceae; order Nostocales; family Nostocaceae; genus Nostoc; species Nostoc sp. LEGE 12454. Next base: position 73,774 of record NZ_JBWQXL010000027.1, on the reverse strand, counting down.
GCGAATATTGGCGAGCATCAAAGCGATGACATCCCGTTCGTCCTCCGTTGCAGCAAAATACCGCTCAATTGGGGCTGAAAGAGATTTTTTTAATGACTCTACCGCCGAGTCAAATCCGGTATCATCGTTTGCTTTTGGGGATGCACGCCAGGGGGGATATGGAGTATCAGACATAGCATTGGGCGCGAAAATGGGTGTTTTCGATATCAAACCTATTCTCTCTCGATTTGCCCGACTACACTCACTTTGGCGCGATAAATCTTCCATTAGACCAACACAATCGCAATGTTGCTAAATATACTGCTGTGGTATTAGTGCTATTCGCTTATTACCCAACGCTTCACTGTGCTACAGTATGTATTTTTAATGAATTATGAGAGATGCAAAAATTAAACCATCCCAGTGGTTGGAATGGTTTAAGGGAATTATCAATTTTTCTTACTGCTCCTTTTGCTTATAGGAGGCAACCAATTGTTGTTGGCGACAATTCAGGCATTCCTTTTAACTTGATAGTTTCGGCGACTTGGTTGTTATTTTGGCGTAATGAAAAGATAGGATTGCCCGTTAGCTTGATTTGAGCTTGATGCTATTAGGGTTGCGCTTCCAAGATCCGACCTATACTTCTTGGCGATAGTGCTGGCAACCCCCTGCGAGTAGCTTCTTCAGCAACTTGCATATGGTAATGGTGCTTTGAACGACTGGGTTTTCGGTTCTTGCTCCATTCGCTGATTTCAACAATTTTGCTCGCCTCTGCGCTCTTGCACTTCTTAGGTCTGCCTGCGTTCACACCTAATACATTATTTATCTTTGCGATCGCATCTTCCAAGGTTTCCGATGTTATGGTACTTGATGTCCACTTTTTCTTCCAGTTTGTTACTGTTTGCTTCGCTATACCAAGTTTTTTTACTATATTTTTATGATTTTCCCCACGATTAAGTTCTAGCAGGATGTTTGCTCTCTTGATCATTTCATCGCTGCCGGTGGCTGCTATATTCTCTAATACTTGCTTTTCAATAGGATTCAATACTTGAATATGAGGCATTTTAGTATTTACCCCGCTTAAACCTACAATTTTGCCAAATCGAATGAAGCCTGATATACTTTTTTTGTAGAGTTCATTTTTCCTAAAGATTCACTCAAAGCCCTGCTGCAAACAGGGCTTTGAGGAAAAAACAACCCCACCTGTTACTAAAACAGGACGGAACTTTGTTTTGTCAATTTAGTTATCTAGAGCCATCATATCATGAATTTACCCAGTTTTACAAATCTATCTTTAGATAGATGCTTTTTTTTAAATACCAGTACTTTAAATCTCTCTTCAGTCGTATTGGTTTTCAATGGGTTGGGAATAATAGTTTACTGCGCGAGAAAATTCTCTTCGAGAGTTTTTCTGGTAGTTAATCCTTTGCCATTTACAAGATTTAATTATTTTTTCAACTTGTCACTTTTTCCAAGGGATGAAAGTGCTATAAGTCTTGCTGGTTAAGATTTTTCTGCTTAGGTTTTTCAAGATGGAACCTATCTTTTGAGTGACAATTTGTGACCCGGAGTATAAATATGTCTGAGGTGAAGAATCCGGCAATTGTATATATTTCACCTGCGGAGTTGGTTGTTCATCCGAAGCTGATAGAAATATATGGTGAGAATGAGGAACGTCCGGCTTTAGAAAAAAGTATCTCTGAAAAAGGGATTCTTGAATCTTTAAAGGTATCTGCACGTACTGGTGTAAATATCGTCTTGGCAGGTAAGTGTCGCTTGCAGATAGCTCGCCAGTTAGGAATTTCCACTGTGAAAGTGGAATTTGTCGAGTCTGGTTCGCCTGAAGAAGATTTGAAACTAGTGCTTGACTTTAATCTCCACCGGGAAGGTGGGAAGACTCATTACCAGAAATTTCACGAGGGGCAGTACTGGGAGAGCGTACTTCGTCCCCAAGCGAAAGAAAGACAGCGCCAAAGCGCTCGTCGTTTGAATCAATCGAATGATTCAAATTTGAATCATTCGGTAACTGAGAGTAAGTCTCAATTAGGGAAGGGCAAGCGAGTGATTCAGGAGGTCTCGGAGAATCTAAATATAAGTGTTGGTAGTTATCACAAGGGCAAGAAAGTTTTTGAATTAATTTCTCAATTACGAGAACTGGAAAAATTTAAGGCAGTTGTTGCATTGGAGATGGAATTTAACCGGAGTATTGATGCAGCATACAAGTTTGTTTGCAATCAAGATATCTGTTACCAGGTGATAGACCTTCTGGAGGCAGATGAGATAGGTAGTATAGGCGATGGTATTGCTTGGATGCTGAATGGCGAGCGCAATCCGTTTCGACGTTTCCAGCTTGACCAAGTATATCAATTCAAAAAGAGACTGCGGCCCGAGTTGGAAATTGTGGGACGGGTTATTGGTATAACTAATGAGTTTGTTGTGTTTGGATTGAGGAATTTAGGGAATATGAGCCTAGAAATTGTGAATCTACGCCCGCGACAAATTGATGCAGAATTGCAAGATGAACCATCTGCGTCACAGAGGAAGAGAATATTTCACTTAATGCAAAAGTTTAGTGATGTTTTCCCAGTTCAGGTATCTTTAGCGGAGTTGTTAAAACTCCCAAATTTAACTGATAAAGAAGAGGTTTTATTGCGGATGTATGAGTCTGATGTATTTGAAAAAACGTGGGAAGATTATAAGACCCAAATGAAAGCAATGGAAGTTTCTACAAATAGAAAAAAGGATAAGATTTGTGCTGCATAGGTAGCTGTAAGCAGTTAATCTAGCAGAGAATTTATCCCACAATTTAACATTACTTACTAGATTAGCATCTCAATACTGATTACAGTACGAGTTCACTGTTTTGAGTGCTGAACTCGTATCAAGATATTTGACTGTTTTTTGTTTTTTAACTCGGTGGTGGAGTATGAGTAATTTCATCTTCACCAGTTGTACTAATAAGAGCCAATGTGGGGTGACGCTTGTGGGTGTTACTAGCTTTGCATTGTTATCCCAAAACTAAGAATGTCGATTTAGTGACAACTTCGCTCGAACTGCCTCATTTAAATAATTACCAAAAAAAAGTTGGGTAGTCGCATTGTTGTTGGTGAAGCGTGTTGGACTAAATCTTAGCCTAAGCCTACGTATGTCTAAGCCTAAACAAGTATAAACCTTTGTTTGCTTTCAACCACGAGACGATTACCAGTCGTCTCCAACAAGCGGATAACCAACCGCTTAAACATAAAAATTTCAAATTTAGGCTAACACATTTTGACCAACAGCGAGGCTACCTGATGCACAAAAATCATCAGGACAGTCACTCATGTACCAAGAAGATTTTGGGGCAAATTTTGATAACAAGCCCCAATTAAGTCTTTCACAGCCTTCAAAAAAGAAAATCAAACCCCACCTGCCCGCCGAATCCGTGGGCAAACGCTACGTAGAACGCTTTTGGCATCCATTTGGGGCGATAGTTGCCCCTTCTTTAGTAGAAGGTACAAAACCAGCATGGCGCACTATCGATTATTACCTCCAACCCTCCCAACTGTGGAACCTGCACCAGGACAAGTCAAAACTAGTAGGTCTGCGCTTTAACGACACAACTCGTTACGCCACAATCGATTTAGACTTAGAAGGCGACTACCATAACATTGAATCCATAAATCGCATCAAAGCAGCGTTAGAGGACATCGGCATAGTCGATATCATCATCCTCCAGTCCAGTTTTAGTGGCGGATATCACCTAATCCTAACCTTTGCTTCCTCCCTACCTACCTTTGCCCTAGCCTGCGCCCTAGAGATTACCTTGAGAAACGCAGGCTTTATCCTCCGCCAAGGACATCTAGAAATTTTCCCCAACACCAAACCATATAGTGCCAAACAAATAACTAACTACAAAGCCATCCGTTGCCCCATGCAACCGGGTAGCGGCTCATTTTTACTTAATGATGACCTACAACCAATTAGCGACTCAGTTTCTATCTTCCTCGATTATTGCGATCGCGCGGCAAGTCGGCAAGATTTAACGAAACTAAAACGGGTAGCGAACAAAGCCAAAAAACAAATTTCACGGGAGAGATATCGCAAGCAAGAATCTGCTGACGTTGTACAGTGGCGTGCCAACTGGGAAGAAATCATCAGCACAGGCTGGACAGGAAAAGGACAAACAAACACCCTCCTACAAATCTTCGTAGGGTACGGAATCGTCTTTTTAGACTTAGAGAGTGATAAATTAGTCGAATTTTGCCTTACTACCGCAATTAACGCCCCCGGCTATAGCCAATATTGCCGACACCAGCACGAAATCGAAGCTAGAGTGCGGCATTGGGTAGAATCCACAATTCGCAACAAATGGTACAGCGCCTATATTAGTTATCCCGAACGGCTATTGGGTACATTCGCCAACACCTTTGCAGAAGCCATAGCAGGCATTAAGAGCATTGATAAACCCAAAGACAACGTAATCCCATTTGACCGTCGTAAGCAACAGAACTGGGAACGCAGCCAACAAGCCCAACAACGCATCCAGATAGTAGTAAGGGCAATAGAGTGGGATAGAGGCTTACCAGCAGGGGCTACTGAACGAGGGAAAGTGATACGTGCTGAATACAAGCGCCGCTTTCACAAAACTATCTCACAAGAGACACTACAAAAGCACTTGCATTTGTGGCATCCCACACGCTACATCTTAGACCCGTGGACAGAAAATAGCTCAAAGCCTTATCAATCAAGCAATGACGGGCAATTTAATAGTTTTGAAAACTCATTTGCCAAGCAGACTGCTCAAAATCCTTACGAAAAGGAAAATGACGGTCATTTTTACTATATGAAGGTTTTTTGTAACTGCTTACCTCCTGCTGCCGATGCCCCTACAGGGCAGTTGGCAGCAGCAATCTTTGAAGAAGTTGCTGAGTCTCAAGGAGAATTATTTGTACTACAGGTACAAGATGAATCTGAGAAAATTAAGAATTCCGAAGAATTGAATTTATTGCAACCAGAGGATCTGTCTTTAACTTCAGGTGTCAATAATTCTGATAATTCATTAGTTTCTTCAAATATTATAGAATTAGCTGAAAATCTTAATGAAAGTACTTCAGATAAGAATTTCAAATACCTTTCTAACCCCAGCGCGGCTGAAAATTACAATAACAAAAACTTATTAATCAATTCTGTTAGTATTCCGCTTACTGCGCGTACACCTGCAATTGTGCCGCCTGAAACGTCACATAAAGCCGAAGTTAGCGAACAAAGTACACCTTCAAGCGATTCAGCAGCAACTCTCGCTTTGTCAGAACTGAAGAATCTGACTAAGTTGCGACTCCAAGCAGCATCTTACGCCAAACGTGTAGCTAGAGAGTACTGCCTGATTGCACGATGCTTAATTGGGGGCAAGGAACGGGAAAGACTGGAGCAGAGTGCCAAAATGCAATTTTATCTCGATTCAGGTAACAAAACTCTAATTGCAGAAGCCAATGAGTGGGCAGCTGCCAATCCTGGGTGTCTACCGTTTTCGTTGGAGTTGGTGTTTCAAGAAGGTGAGACGTGATGGCTGAATTTCACAGGTGAGAGTGATTTGGATGCCTATACGGTGGCAAACTTCTATTGAACGTACCAACCGCAACTGCACACAGGGTTGCACCAATCCCAAAAGCTGCCATCACCCAGCCGTACTGCACTTCTCCCAATTTGAGTGTACCTTGAACATAGCCAACAGTATTTACTAATATCTGCGCTCCGGCAATTGATGCGACTAACTGCATCGCTAGCGCGTAACGAATAGGTGCATCTGTAAGCAGGCGAGTTGTACCGTCTTTAATGTCTCCCCATGTTCGGCGTGTTGTCCTGGAAGGCTGTTGATTTTGTGCAACGACGAGCTGACCTGGTAGGGTGAAGATTAAGACTGCCGCGATCGCAAAGCTGAGAGCATCCAAAAAGAAAACTTGTCTCGCACCAATGAAGGCGGCGACACTTCCAGCGATACCAGGGCCAAGTACACCAAGTAATTGATAAGTAGCAGCCGAAAGAGCGATCGCACCTGCAAGGGTAGACAGCAATACAAAAGCAGTGACACGCAGAGTCAAAGCTACTGAAAGCACAACCGCAGCATTTTTCCAGCTAACTCAAAGGACAGAAGGGCTAAACCCACCCAAGTAAGTGCATCGCCCAATAAACTAGTGGTCTGAGCAGTGTACAGCCTTGCAAATACCGGATTTCTCAAGCTGCGGAAAAATGTCAAGGTATTCATTTATCAAGGGGCATAGTTACACAAGTCTTTTATCTCAAAATTTTAACAGAAATGGGGGGAGGGGGCATATTTATCAAAGCTAGAAAATTGCCTTGCCAAGACCATTTTCACCACTCTGCTGTTTTCTGGAAGGAGTGTAGTGTTTTTTAGTTATAGCTGTGATGTTCCTGTAGCAACCATCATTGCTCAAAAACTGCTTTTGGTACCGTCGCTGCGCGGATTCTTGTCGGCAAATGGCAATGGCAACTGCATAAGTCATTGCAGGATCTGGCTGCCGTGTAGATATTATTGTCACAAAGTGGCTTGAAAATGCCGCAGTCAGCTGGTTCCATGCAATGGCTATATACTTTCCCTGAAAAGGGTCTATTTTTGTGAATATAAAATGATTTTTTCGGAACATTAGTTGTATTATATTGAGCCAATCATCGGAAGGTAAGCAATACATAAGCCGGTTTCACTTAACTAAGAAAGGGGCAACACAGAGTGGAAAATCAGAATCAGTTAAGAGAAGAAAGAAATCAACTACCGCGACCAGATTATAGAGATTTGCTCTCAAAAATAGATGAGGAATTGAATGGAGAGTCAGGAGGAAAAATATTTTCTTTGAAAAAAGACTCTAATAACGGGAGATTAAGGTTAATCATTGATATTCATGCCTTTGCTTACCAGATAGCTAAAGCTAAAGATATAAGATTACCGTTGTCAAAAGACGAAAAAACATATCGAGCGTCAATAAATATGATCGATGCTTGTCGTGAAGTATTTAAAGATAAAACTAAAGAAATAAAAGCGACTTTATCCAAACTTTTAATAGATGAAATTAGGAATAGCACAGGTTTAAATTCCAATGCACAAATCGCAGACAATATCATTGAGGAATTAATTGATTCAATGCTTACGCCCTTGGCAAAAAAAGCTAAAGACTCTTCCTTATTTACCTGGGATTTCCCTCAATCGCCTGGATTAAGTAGCCAAGAACTAGCCTTGGAGTCTGAGTTTGATAATCCTGCGATTATAAACCACAAAGTCACCATAGAAATAAATAGTGCAACTAGATTCCGCGAACTTGTATTAACGGCACTAGAAAACTATGTTCGTCTGAAGATGAATGATGAGTCAGATATATCTGATTATGTAATTGGCAATGTAAGAACTAATCTGGAGTCTATCAAGATTCATGGCTCTCAGGAATTATCATTACTTGAAAAATTAATTAATCAAGAAACAATCGGAAGATTAAAAAGAGAAGCGGAGATAAATTTTTTAGAATTTTGGGCAAAAGTTATTAGTGAAGAATGTAACGATTTAAGTAAAAACAGAGAAGTCATATATGAGAATGGTACAGGAGAAAATTTACGTAAAATATCATCCCATGAGGCATCATTTTATTTGAGAGACTACAGTAGACGCATTAGATTATTAGAAAAATTCATCAATGACCCGAATAAAGCTGATAGTTATTACGATGTAGTATATCAGGGTGTGACTGTAAATATTAAAGAATTATTTTCTCGTAGGGATGCTTTTTCGGAATTGCCTATCATTGGGCAAATTAATGGTTGTATTGGGCAGACAGATGACCCACGTTTAGGTATAACCTCAATAACTTTTGGATTAAAATTTAAATTCAATGGGCGCGTCAATAATCCAGTTAAATACGGTACTTCATTCGCTTACGGACTTGACATAATTAACCCAAATTCAAAATTAAATAATCAACAAATTGATGATAACCCCCCGCAAAAAACAGATTGGCAGGTTGAAAAAATAATTAAATATTTTATTCTTTATTATTTTGCATTTGCGTGTCCTAATCCCTCGGAAGTAAATTCTTGTTATCAAGATGTTCTCCAATTTGATGTAGTTAAAGATTTCACAGACAAAGTATTGCCTATTTTCAGTAACCCAGATAATCAGAGTGATGCAAATAAGCAAAACTTGTTAGTGCAGTTTGTTAGTGATATTAATCAATATTTAGTTTCACACAACCTAAAAGCAATAGTAAAAATTATCCAAAAATATTTAAAATATCCAAAATTTTTATTATCAGATGAGAAACAAATAAGTATTGGGATATCAAAGAAATTACTGGTTTCTGAACTGACAGAAATAAGTAGTACAGATAGATTTTTTGCAGAAGAACTTTCTTCAGGTAATTTGAAACAATGTCTCAAGCATATCTTTATTTCCCTACAGGGGGTAACAAAAGAAGCAATTATCCAGCTACCCGTAAAGCTGAAATTTGAGACAGATAATTTCTATCGAGCAGCAAAAAAATGTGAGTTTGATATGGCTTATCAAACTGACGATATACAAATGCTCACTGTCTTCCATAAGTTTATACAATCTAATAATGCACAACAATTTGAACGCGATAAGAAAAATATAAAACAGCTAGCACAATTATTAGGTAAAAAACCTGACTTTCTGAAGAAAGTTAATACACTTAACAATGCTGACGAAGCTAGTGATTTACTCAGCAGTGTTGTATTTGATGGCTCAATTATAGAGTTTCAAATAGGGGAAGTTCCTTTAGAAAAAGCTACGGTTGAAGGGCGTTTCAAATACGAGCTTACATTAAAGACCCTTGGATTTATAATTCTAGAACTTCTCACTAGTAGGGTGAAAAAAAACAAAAATTTATTTGTAGGGCAGTGGATACTGCATGAAACACAGGAAGAAGAAACAACACAACAGGAAGCACTAATTCATCAAACGGTTGAAGAATGGAATCACTTATTAACTGACTTTATGTTCATCAATTCTCAAGGGATAGTGTTACCGAAAATCGACCGTTTTAGAATTGCTAATGCCAAGAAATCACTGTACTCTGTATTACCTCAAAAATACCATAGCAAAAATAACGATAAACGGATACTAAAAAAATTATTAATAGTAATGGTGTCTAGTAACAAGTGTGATGCTCGTTCATCACGTTTGGAAGATAATTATATTGCGAATTTGACAGGTGAAATAGTAGCGGTGGAGGACACCGAAACTGGTATAAAGATAAATCGAGTTAAAACTTTAGCAGGCAATTACTGGTTAGATGAATTGCATCGCACTCCGTGGGCGCTTCGAGATGTAATTAATGAGATGTACGATAAGGGTTTTAAGGATGTTTTATACATCGCTAAAACTCCCTTTTCTGAACAATTGCGGGTGACAGACCAACAAAATGAATTATTTTTTATGTCACCGGATATAATAAAGTTCCTCAAAGATATTGCAGATGATATAATCATATATCCTGCTTTATATGACAGTTATAGTGCCTTGTGCATCGACGATAAAACTCAAGAAGAAACCTTATATATTCAGGATGTACGACAACTAAGTAACTTATTTAATGACCCCAATCGCTCCCAGGTAATATTTTTTAATTTGCTTACAGTAAAGACCATAGAGAAAGATAGGACTTTTTATAACACTGCAACGACTTATTCAACACTTTTGAATGCTCATCCAGGTGATGCACTCGACATGACGAAGGTTATGAATGGTCTAATTAAGGAAGGTCAATTAAAAAATGATATTACGTTTTATTTGACACTATTGCATTATTCAAGATATGAAAAGAAACAAGGCAAGTCGGAGAAATTGTTACCTAAGCTTGACCCGCTTAATGATATTATCGGCGATAATGCAATCGGCAGATCATCGGCAAGAGGTAAGCATTGCATTCCTGGGGTGCAAATGAATTATCTCGCATGGTTGACAGAAGTTAACAATGCCTTAAGTGACTCAAGAGATGTAAAAGATGTGATTAATGATTCTGCCAATTCATCTCAAATTCTACTTGCCTTCCTTGAAGAGATTGAAGATTTTTTGGATAAATACCAAATAAAAGACCCATCGATAGAACTCCCTAGAGATTATAATAACTTCTTAGTGAGGCACTATAACCACCCAATTTTACGAGAACGAATTTACTTGATACTAGAAAATAAGCGTTGGGAGATTGAAAACGGTAATGTTCAAGTTCAATTTTAATTGAATTATAAGACATTTTATTTTTATTTATATCAATTACACCTTGATGAACTCAGCAAATTATTGTTGAAAAGCTGAATAGAATTCTTATAATAAATTAAAAATGAAAATAAGAGAAGCTCAGGGACATCTTTTCGAGTTAGCATTCAACGCAGGAATATTGACAGCCATTCATCAATCAGGGATGAAATATGCCCACATGGATTTATTCATTGATGACCTGAAACGTATCAATCATCGAGGAGTAGTCAATAAACTTGTTGAGATGAAACTGTTAGAAGGATTTATTGATGCGGAGAGTCAAAGAATATGGGCAGCATGGGGTAAATTTTTACTTTTACGAGGTCATCTCGGTGGTTTAGGTTTATGGAAGGAATTGATGGACTCTTTGGAGTTTTCGTCCGCTTCTAATAGAAACTGGGAACTACTGTATATGCAATGCTGCCTCTCAGACGAAGCCAGTATGAGAACGCTAGAAAAACATCAACATGACCGATACTCTCAGATTCTTTCGCAGTTTGATATTACCGCAGATAAGGTTACACCTTATATAAATAAGTATGCCGACACAGGAGAATTTTTAAAAGCGGATACATTGATGCTGATGTCGAAAGACGGAGAAAAAAACAAGGAATATTACATTATTTGTGTTGATTTGTCCGCCTTTACTGTGGAGAATAATCAGGATAATGAATTGAATTCTCAGAAAGATAATGATGAGTCAAGACATGAACAAGAACAGTTTGAGTTGTGGAATTTATCAAGCGCTTCGTCTATTCTTGGATATTTAAAAGCAGAACTGCGTTATTTAATGTCCAAAAGTGTTTATCATCAATTAAAAATTGACACCCAAAAAGGGACTAATCAGCAATTAATAGGGCAATATATTCAGGATTATCTTACAGCTTTTTCTTATTACGACAAAGATTTTGTTAAGTTGGTACAGGCAGCATCATACTCAGCAAGTTTCGTCAAATTTCTTGATTCAGAAAATAGAATACCCAAGGATGCGACCGTACAAGTGACAACGATAGGTTACACTACACGAGGAATTAGCACCTTAAATGTTAGCCGGGAGGACTTTCACATTCTTGACCTTTGCGCCGAGGCATATAAATCGATGAAGGGACGGCAAAAGTCGGATAGAGAAAATTCTATCAATACTTATGAAAATGCGCTGTTTAAGATGCTTAATTTAATTAAAAAAAATGCTGTATATTGTCTTTCACGTTCGCTTGAACAAGTAGGAATTTCGGTAAAAGAAGAATTAATAGAAAAATCTCAGCCAGATAAACTTTCTCATGAACAAAAAGTCCACAAATTTGTGGACTCATTATGTGATACTAATGTTACAGAAGAGAAAACTGTGTGTTTCAGTGAAACACTTACAAATTTTAATAATCCCTCAGATTTTTTAGATACTTCAATCAGTGAAAAATACCATCTAACTGAGCAAATTTCTTTAATAAATGCCCACGCAAAAATAATTCAGGAACATCTGTTAGGTAATTATCGTAATCTATTTCTAACCGGGAATCCGGGTATTGGTAAAACAACAGCGGTGGTGAATTTTATCCGCGATCATGCTGACGAGGGTTTCCTGTTTTTCTACATTAGTCCGCGTCTCTCTGTAAACGAAGACACGATTAATAAATTTATAGATACAAAAACAGGTAATTTGTTTGCTGATGACCTGTATTGTATTTCCACGAGTCACGCTCTGATTGCTACCAATAATAACCAGCCTACAGTGAGATATTATTCTAATGGCAATAACCAAACTTTTGAAAGCTTAGGGGTAACTTTTCATGGTGCAGAATATGATAAAAAACGGAATACCAACCGAAAGAATTTAATAAATCGTCAGTCCCGCTCTTCACTCGGCTACAACAACAAATCCGGAACCGGAGTTATTAGAAGTTTATGTGACGCAGGTCATATTCTCATCAAACAGCAAAAAAATAAAATTGTCATTACCTGCTCAACTCAATCCCTCCGCAAATTGAATAGTGGAGGTGACTCATTAGATAATTTCGAGAGACTATTTCGTTCAGTTACAAATAATGGTGATGTAATTCCGGAGTTAATGAGTGAATTATCTTCACGCCTGAAGCATATCATTGTCATGATTGACGAAGTAACAGGTGACAATGCTGGAGTTGAGTGGTTTCACTCTATGAAGAAATGGTTAGGAAAAAAACTTGAGTTATTTGACCCTTCATACGGTTTCAATACAAAGTTGATTATTGCCGATGCTTCTCTTACAGGTCTTGATGTTGTTAAACCACATCTCGGTACAAAGGAAGCGGAACCAGATAAAATCTATTGTTCTTTTGTTGATAAAAAGCAAGAACCATTAGAAGTTAGTTATCTGTCTTTTGGCGGTTATTCTGCACCGCCAGGCAATGTTGATTCTGCTGTTATTAATGTTAACTCATATCCAGCTAAACAAATTGAGCTAACTTACCAAGTGTTTTTTGAAGTGAACAAAATCAACGATGATGGTTCCATTAAATTTACACCTGGTCAATCAGCACGAGATGAGTCTTTAATAAACGAAATAATCCACTATGTTAATCACCCAGAATTAGGACAATTAATTGTTTATATCCAGGATAAACAACGTCTAAGACAATTAATTTCCCTAGTCAAAAAGAGACTTTTTGGCTTCGAGAAAAATGAGATTTATCTAGAGATACATTCCCAAGTAGCTGATCTGGAAATGCTGCTCAAACGCAAGAATCAGGTACGGGTAGTGTTTATGACATCATCTGCGGCTCGCGGTATTTCTTTTCCCCTTGCTAAACACATAATTGTTGAACTACCAAGATTTCAGATAGAAAATAACCTGATGGAGATAATTCAGGTAATTTATCGAGGTAGAGGTGAGTTTGGTGAGGGACAAAATAATGACCGCGCTCATAAGAAAATAACAGTTTACATTATTGAAAAAGTTTTTACAAATGCACCTAATAATCAACAAAGTAAAAGTACCCGCGCCGCGAATTTAATAGGTTCTCTACTCGTCTTACGGGCGGCGATAATGACGCGAATTTTGGGTGCTGGGAATTTAGGTGGACACAACGTAGCCATGATTCCCGTCGGTGGTAAAGCGATATATTCAAGCGGTGAGACTTTCAGCACTCGGATTAAATCTTTGATGCAGTTACTACGAAGTCACCAGCGGCTACATCCAGATGACCAGGATATTAAACTTGTTTGTGAAAATCTGTTTACTTTATTTAAGTCATCCGAGTTTCTAATTCAATCTCCTCGCATATCCAATTCTTCTGTTGTCCAGCAACCAGCTAGAAAAAAAATTAGCTTGCTGTCCTTGTTGGAGCTAGGAGTGGATTTTTTCTTTGACCAATGTTCCTGTATGGCTGAATTGTTAGAAATAGAAATTAGTCCGCAGGTTTACATGGACGGTTCATTATTGATTATCCCAATGAATAATCATACTGTAACATCACGTTATAGTATAGATCCTTATTCTCAAATTCGCTCTTATATAACAACAAACTTTAGGAATGCACTAAAAAATATTAGTCAAGGTGATTATTCAGAAAATATCAAAAATGAAATTTTGTTTGCCATTGATTTTATAGAACACCTGCTCCAAAATGAGGGTAACACTCAGCAAATAAGCGATTCTAGTAATTTTAGCGATCAGTACTTAGCTATTCCCCTACATTTTTTGTTAAAGGATGAAATTCTTCAATCCTCATTCATAGGAGATGCAAATTCTCCTATGAGTTCTGATTTTCGTATTTTACTAGAGCGTTATATTAAAGCTTTATACCCTGCTAATGATTTTCTTCCTATTGGTAATGGCTACCCTGATTTTCCTTGGGTAATTTTTAAAAGTTACGATTTGGCACAAATTCGTCGGAGTTTGTTTAAAGCAAATTACTTTCTTAACTCTCGCTCTCTAAATATTCTCAATTTAATTTTGTCAGCAAATAATTGAATTGTTCATACAAAAATTTCTACTACTTAATAGCCAAAAATTAATTTCTAGACTATTTTTATCCACTTTATCCTAGCTATAACCCTATTTTATAACAAGTTTATCAGCGTTTGTAATTACCCAAATATCCTGGCTACTATAAAAATCTCCACGTTGCTCTAATGTAAAATTACCCAGCAACAGTCCCAGCCAAACCTCTACCAAAGGCATTTTTAATCCACCTTGGAGTTGAGTTAAAGAAATCTCACCTTTAATATGTGCAAGGTAGTTAGCGATCGCACTAAGCCATTTTTCCACATGTTCATCACCCGCCAGCTTGTGGACATCTTCTAAACTCGTCACCTCATCGAGCATTACCAAAACATTCGCTTTTTCAACAGGTGCTGCTACAGAATCACCCTCCTGGTTAGGATATGAAAATTGGTGTGGGCCGTGTGGTTTAAAGGTTTGTGGTGTTTCCGGTTCAATCAAATCATCTAAATCTAGGTGCATTGTTGTCCGCACTAGACCAGCAAAGAGATCGGCGCTAACAATTGGCCCCAAAAGACTATTGCGATCGTGGGTATCTTGCAACAGCACTTCGGCACGAGACTTAAGAATATCCGCAATTTGATTGAAAGCAAGCGCTGCGGTTAATAACTGTGCCTCCAAGGGTAAATTTTCTAGCTCGGCATCCAAACAATCCCACATAGCATCAAGGGAAGAAGTTGGTGGAGATTCAGACAACTCATCCAGCACATCCCAAATTGTTAATTGGCGGTATGTGGTCATCTCTAGGATTCTGGATTTAACGGGCAGGGTCGCACTGGGCAATGAGATGGACTAATCTCGAACATATCTTTTTGACACAAATTTAGAAATCTTCTAAATCAACTTTATCGTCAATGAGATGGACTAATCTCCATTGGTGTCAAGTTAAGAAAAATAGATGGCTGTCAAGAGTGGGCAAATCAATGGTAAAAGTCAATTAACACAGGGGTGTTGAAAAGCCATGAGTAAACCACGGAAAAAGCAAGGGAATCCAGATTTTCGCCATCGAGTCAGCGTACCTGCCCCAGCCAGCCAAGAGATAGAATCACGCCTGTTTGAACTAGTCAGCCCAGGTACATTTGCTAACCTCAAAGAGGTGAAAGACAAAGAACGGAGCTTGCGTTCACGAGTACTGACCTTGCCAGTAATGGCAGCAATAGTATTGAGTATAGTGTATCGACAAATACAGCATCTCACAGATGTATTGCGATCGCTAGAAATAGAGGGATTAATGTGGGTGAAAGCAACAAAAGTGAGTAAGCAAGCGTTGTCACAAAGACTCAATAGTTTGCCGGCTACACTATTTGCAAAATTATTCGAGCAAGTGATAGAGCGTCTGGCAGTGAAAAGGAGCGTAAGAGAATTAGCCCCAGCTTGGTCATCAGTAGCACAAAGATTTACCGCTATCTGGATTGGAGATGCCTCAACACTCGAAGCAATGAAAAAACACTTCGGACAACTGCAAGAAAAAACAGGTACGGTGTTGGCAGGAAAAATACTGATGGTTGTAGAAGCTTTCACTCACACTCCTGTAGCAATTTGGTATGATGCTGATGCCAAAATAAATGAGACTCGTTGGTGGCAAGCACTGTTAGAACGTTTACCTGATGGTGGTTTACTGATAGTAGACATGGGATTTTATGGTTTTGAGTGGTTTGATTCTCTTACCGCAGCTGGCAAGTATGTACTCACACGCCAAAAGAATTTGGTGACATATCGGGTAACACGTGTACTTGTCTCTTGGCTCTCACTACAAAGACGAAATTATTCACATGGGATTGAATCACACTCACCCTTGCCACCATCCCATGCGCCTAGTATCAGTATTGTGGGGTAAGACTTGGTATCATTACTTAACTAATGTTCTTGACCCACAAAAACTTTCGGCACAAGAAGTTTGTGATTTATACCGACGACGTTGGCGGATTGAGGACGCATTTCTATTGACTAAGCGATTGTTGGGCTTGTCCTATCTGTGGGTTGGTGGTACTAACGGTGTACAAATGCAAATATACGCTACTTGGATTTTCTACGCTGTTCTGAATGACTTGTGTGCTGATGTAGCGATCGCTTTACAGCAGCCGTTAGAGCGTATTTCCGTAGAAATGGTGTTTCGCAGTTTATATTTTTTCCATCGCGCACGATCGCACAATTCACAACTACAACTGATTCCTTGGCTAGTTGAGCATCAACGTTCTATGGGTCTTGTGAAAGCTGTTCGTCAGCGACACCGACGCAACGCCGCCAGGTCGCTTGACATTTGGGCTTCTGCCTTAACTTGACACCAATGACCTCCAAGGATGAAGCTGTGGTGACTTAGGAGATGATAAAGCGGTATTGCCTATGGGATTGAACGGGTGAGTTGAAGTACGATGCTGTGTTGCCTTTGTTTATCTAGCGTAGTTACGTCTCCTCTGCTGATGCTGATTAAGTTTTTGAATATCTAAAGCTTCTCGGTAGCATGGATGAATCTCCCAAATTACGTTGAAGTCTTGATTTGTTCTGCTTGAGAGAAAATCGGGCATATCAGAAAAGAAATAATGTTCATATCCCTGATCTTCCTTTTCTGCTCTGGCAACAATAAAGCCTAGCCTAAACAAGAAGTGTGCGATATCTAGAGATGATTTTACTGATTTACCTTCTATAACTGGTGAAAGATGATTTGTTATGTGATTAGTTACCCATGTAATTAGTTCATCTCGTGTCATTCGACGCTCTGCACCTCTAAAGCTATTTATTAACTCTTCTACATTGCGACACTGATGCTTATGTTCTGCAATCAGGTCACTAATACGTTTCCTGCCATATTCTCCCCAGATAGCATCTATGTGCTGTTTAGCAATTAATCCTTGTTTTTCTCTAATAGCTTCTTCCTGTGCAAGCTTACATACATAGTTGAATAGCCCAGCGAGGTCTATGGTAAGAGAGAGTATAAATTATTTGATACATGGGTCTTTCACTTTCACCCCATAATGTTCGTGCTTGAAAGATTTGGTTCACGTAATGTTCTTCAATCTCAATTTCTGTTGTGTATGTAGGTAAAGGAGAAATTTCGATTTTTAAACAATCCACCTGATACTTAATCCGCTTAAATAGAAGGGTTCGGAAGTCAGCTTGGCTCCAAGTGATGTCATGTACATACTGCTCAAATTTGTCAAGTGACTCATCATACCTCCGTATCAAAGGCCACACATCTGTCCGCATGGTTATTCTGAAGTTTATGCCAGTAACTTTAGCAGCAAGATAACGACACGCTGAAAAGGGGAGCATCCCAATTGTTGAGCAGATGAGTCTGCTTTGACTATTCTTGCGTCAAGCACTGATGAGACAAGTAAGATACTGCCCTGAAAGCAGTTGTTCCGCAGTACCTGTCAGGCTACGTGACTAAATGCCGTATCAAATAACTTAGACTTCAATTGATACAGCCAAAACAAGCTTTTTCTCCGTTTTTTGATGAGAAGAGCGATTTATTTTATTTCTGTAACTATTTTATAGCAAGCTTTTCAAGCTTTACGTGGCGGCAAAATGTGTTTTGGCTACTTTTACCCCTATAGTATAATTTTATAATACGGCTTTTACCGAATCAAATTTACGAATATAATTCTAGAAATTCAGTATGTCTAATGTTATCGGTGAATTTATTGGTGGTAAGTATGATATCCAAGCTAAACTTGGACAAGGTGGTAGTGGGGTAGTCTATTTAGCAAAAAAATTAGGTACTAATGAGCGTTATGCTATTAAAACTATTTCCACTGAAGAAGAGAACGCAATTAAACTTTTAGAAAGAGAAACTGAGACTTTAAAACGTTTTAATCATCCTAATATCGTTAAATTTATTGAACAAGGTTATGAAAATCGTCATAAGCTTGTTTATTTAGTATTAGAATATTTAGATGGTCAAGATATTAAAACTTATTTTGATAGTGGGATTGATTTAAGAACTAAATTAAATCTATTTTCACAAATTATTGATGCAATTAGTCATGCCCATTCTAAAAATATAATTCATAGAGATATTAAGCCAGACAATATCAAAATTGTAAAAACTGATGAACAACCTCAAGCAAAGGTTTTAGATTTTGGTATAGCTATTATTACTACTACTATTCTAACAAATACAATTAGAAGCTATCATACGCCTCTATTTTCTGCTCCTGAGCAAATTAATTTAGAAAAAGTTTCTAGAGATTCTGATGTTTATTCTTTAGGAATGACATTTTTATACTTATTATCAACTCCAGAAGCGAGAATTACTTTTCAAGATGAAAGAGATAAAACTATACTTTATCAATCTACTTACACAACTTTAAGTGCTTGTGGTAATTTTAACACTTTAATAGAAAATTTAAAAAACGCGACAGATAAAAATCGTGACAATCGTCCTAAGCTGGATGAAATTAGAAAAATTATTGCTAATGTTCAGGAAGAAATAAAACAATCGATTACTATTGTTTTTAATATAACTCGTAAAGTAGAACAAGAAATTAATGATAAATATAACTTTCAAAATAACCTTTTAGAAATCAAAAAGCATATTGAGTCTTTATTCCACGAAAACTCCAATATCTTACATCTCAAAAAAAGTCCAGATAAACATCAACATGATGAAAATAGACTAACAATTGATATTGGTTTAGAGAGTTTATCTAAATTCTATCGTGGGTTTATTAATCTAGATAATCATAATTCTACCCAAATAACAGTATTACATGAAATTTCTTTACCTCCTAATATACAAGAACAAATATTTGAGAATGGATTACCTATCAAAGCTAATCCCATAATTGAGGTAGGTTCTGGATTAAAAAGAAAAGTAGATTTATCTGAATTAATTAAACAAGTTTTACAAAAAGATCAGCAGGTTAAAAATCAAATAAAAAATAATAAAGATTTAGCGGCAACATTTGAACAATGGCAATCACTAATTGATATTGAAAAACAAATAATTAGTGATAAAAAATCTGTATTTGAATACAGAGAAAAATATTATGATAAACAAAGACAAATTTTGATTTTATCATTAGTAAAGCCTATTTCAATTGAAGAATTTGATAAGATAACTTCTCCTCCAGTACCCTTTACTATATCTATTAGAAAAAGCTTACGTTCTGGTAGACAAAAAGAAATGCAATGGGAGATAGGAGATATTATTGATGGTGATAAATCTAGTAATGGAGAAGTAGTTGAAAAGTTACATATTAGTATTAGTGACTTTTTAAATCCTGAAATTATAGAATCTATTTTAGATAAAGGAAAAATTGAAACAAATAAAAGACAGCAAGAATCTGAAATTGAAAAACGACATAAGGCTTTAAGAGAAATTAGATATGGAGACTGTGAAAATGCAGCCTTATCTCGGGTAATAGCAGAACCATCTAATGTGAAACCAATAGAAGCAAGTTTAATTCATAAATTTTTTAATCAAAAATTAGATGAATCACAGCAAAAAGCAGTCTGTAAAGCTTTAGCTACTGAAGATATTTTTCTAATTCAAGGCCCACCAGGTACAGGTAAAACTTCTGTAATTACAGAAATTATTTTACAGATTTTAAATCAATATCCTAATGATAAAATTTTGATTTCTTCCCAGTCTAATGTAGCAGTTGATAATGTTTTAACAAGAATTTCTCGTGTTGAAGATAAGGAAATTAAATGTATTAGAATTGGTAGAGAAGAAAAGATAGAAGAAGATGCTAGACAGTTTGAGGTAGAAAAAGCTATTATCAAATGGCAAGATTCTCTACGTTATAAGTCTTTAATTTATTGGAAACAGTACCAAGAACAAAATGAGCTACTTCTATCAGGAGTAAAAAAAATTGCTCAATTGGAAGATATAAAAACGAAAAATAAAGAATTACAAATATTGGCTAACAAATTAACACAAATAATTTCTAGATTTAATTCAGAGTTAATTATATATAAAGACAATTTAGCATCTATTGATTTTTCTGATACTGCTATAGAATTGATTTCTGAAAAGTTAGAATTGGAGCAAAAAATATTAAAATTACTAGAAATATATACTACAAAATTTGGAATAGAATATCCTGATAATAAAAATCTGTCAGATTGGATTAATGAAGAATATAAAGTATTACAAGGTATTTTAGGCGATAATCAAGAAAATTACGAAAAGCTTATTAAACTACAAAGGCTGAATGAAGAATGGAATGAAAAACTTATAAGAAAACAAAAAAGTTTAGAATCTATATTTATAGATGAAATAAATGTTGTTGGTGCAACTTGTTTAGGAGTAGCAAGATTTAAAGATAGAAACTTTGATTGGGTAATTGTTGATGAAGCTGGTAGATCAACTGCTCCTGAAACTTTTGTACCCATGTCCAAAGGAAAAAGAATTATTTTAGTTGGTGATCATAAACAATTACCTCCTATTATTGATCAAGAATTACAGGAACGAGCTTTAAGTGAAAAAGATATTCAAAAAATTATCCTAGAAAGGAGTTTATTTGAATATCTTTATGAACAACTTCCTAAAACTAATAAAATAACTTTGAATAATCAATATAGAATGCACCCTCATATTGGTAATCTTGTTAGTATATTATTCTATGATAATCAGGTGGCGAGCAATCTTGTAAACCCTGAAGAGAAACAGCATTATGTAACAATCTTTGATAAAAATATTTATTGGATATCCACTAGCGATGCAGGGGAAAAATCTCAAGAAAGAGAAAATGGAAAAAGTCGTATAAATCATTATGAAGCCAGAGTTATTAAGGGAATTTTAGCTAAAATTCAAGAAAATTGCGAATCAAATCAGTTACAAAAAGAAGTCGGTGTTATTTCAGCTTATCGTTCACAAATTAGTATTTTAGAATCTGCGATTGCTCCTAATGATAAGCAATTATGGAAAAATTTACATATCATTATTCGTACAGTAGATGCTTTTCAGGGAGGTGAATGTGATATTATTATTTATGATTTAGTCAGAAACAATAAACATAATAAATTGGGTTTTACATCTGATGACCGCAGATTAAATGTTGCTTTATCTCGTGCTAAACAGTTATTAATTATAGTGGGTAATGATAATATGGCTTATCAGGGGAGAACTCCTAACAATATTTCTAATCCTTTTAAACCATTAATAGAATATATTGATAGCAGTAGTTCTTCCTGTTCACGATTAAAATCTAATGATTTTATTTAGTTAATAACGATAATAATGAGGTGATTTTATGGTTAGTCAAATCAAGGATTTTGAAAATAAAATTCGCAAATATCACTCACATCCTGAAGCCATAGTAATTGATTGTAAACCTATCGGTTATCCATTTTATGTTTTAACTCTTGATTTAACTTATTTAGACAGTAGAGATTTAGAACTATTGGAAGAATATGTAATGAAATGTATTGCTAATGGTTTGAATAAACTAGAAGAAATTTTTGGTTTCTTAGGAATGGATAACCATATTATCGAAAAAGTATTATCAAAATTAATCTCCAATGATTTAATTATCAGAGAACACGGTTTTAATCTTACACAAAATGGAGTAGATGCTTTACAAAAGCAAACTGTTTTAGCCCCTATTTCAGATACCAAAACTTTCTATTTAGATGCTTTAAATGGAAAGTTGATAGATAAATTTCATTTGAGTAAATTTGATACTAAAAAGTATCAAAACAGTTGTATAGAGAAAATAATAAAAAGGCCGAGAAAAGATAATATAGAAGATATTATTGACCATTATCAAGATATTGAAAAATTATTACAACCTCCAGGTTATAATATTATTGAATTGATCCAAGTTAATAAAATAGAAAAAGTATATCCTGAATGGCATGAAGTATTATTGGTTTTGTATAAAAGTAATGCGAATGATACTGAATTAGAATATGAAATTTTTTCTAGAGATTCTATTCAGAAAGATTATAGAGAAACTATAGAAAAATTATATGGTGAAGGTAAAAAAATACTTGATCCTATTTTTCAGGATATGAAACAAGATAATACTTCTAATCAATCTTTTACTAAAATTGTTAGTAGTATTAACGATGAGGATATTAAAAATGTAGAACAAATCAGTGCAAGAATTAGTTCACTTAATGATCCTGATTCTTTCATAGACATTACAAATAACTCGGTCAAAGAAGAAAAGCAAAAACTTAAGGCACAACTAGAACAAATAAAAACTCAAAGTAGAATATCGGAAGTAATTCATACTTGTGATATTCGAGAATATCTATTTAAGGCTTTGAAACAGGCAAACAATAGAGTAATGATAGTTTCTCCCTGGATCAAAAGTAATGTGGTAAATCAAGAATTTTTATCAATTTTAGAGGAGACATTGAAACGAAAAGTCCAAGTTAATATCATATACGGGTATAAGGAAACTCCGGGGAGTATGAAAAATGATACTTGGTCAATTAATAAATTAGAGAATTTAATGTACAATTATAAGAATTTGAATTTTCAAAAAACCACCAATAGTCATCGTAAGCAAGTAGTTTGTGATGATAAGTTTGCAATAGTAACCAGCTTTAATTTTTTATCATTTAGAGCAGATCCTAATTTAACTTATAGAGATGAATTAGGAGTAATTTTAAGGGATAAACAAACGATTGAAGATTTATTTAACAGTGGTATTAGTTTGGTCAAAGTTTAATTTTTATAGGCGTTGCACAAATACGGGATGAATTAGCTACATACAAGTATTTCTCTATAATTCAAATAACGGGACTTAAACATTTTTGAGGCAGAAATAAGCCTCAAATCCATATAAGGGTAAAAGTAGGCAAAAAGGAAAGTTTGCGCTTAAGAATGATGACTATCGTGAAGTACATTCTTTGCGATTAACAGATGATATTTGGAAGGCTCTTGGTATTGGTATTGAGCCGAGATACGGATACCGTTGGCGAAATATTGCTTAACAAAAAAACGGCGGCTTTACCGTGTATTACATGAAAAGGAGAATCACACCTCTCCGTGTATTACACGAGAATAAAAAAATTAAGTTAGCTGCCTCAATAATCAATAAACTAGAAGAAATACCTGTGGAGGCAGTATATGTGTTTACATCCTGAAGAAATTCCTCCTATTCCCAATGAAACGGTGCGTGTAGCCAAGGCCGCATTTCCAAAAGGTAATTTATATATGCGACTGCGTGATGAACTTGGAGTCTTTTATCAGGATGAAGATTTCGCATCACTGTATCCACAACGGGGTCAGCCAGCGCAAGCACCTTGGAGGTTGGCGATGATCCTGGTAATGCAATATTTAGAAAATCTCTCTGATAGACAAGCAACCCTTGCAGTGCAAGGGCGGATTGATTGGAAATACGCTTTGTCGTTGGAGTTGACAGACCCTGGTTTTGACTTTAGTGTTTTAAGCGAATTCCGCGATCGATTAATCACAGGTGGAGTCGAGCGGCAAATACTAGACTTGATGCTGTCGAAATTTCAGGAACTCAAATTACTGTCAGCAAGGGGAAAACAGCGCACTGACTCTACTCATATACTAGCTGTAGTCAGGGATTTAAGCAGACTGGAACATTTGGGGGAAACGCTGCGGTATGCCTTGAATGCTGTGGCCGAAGTCGCACCCATTTGGCTGAAGTCACTAGCTCCTGCCGAGTGGTATGACCGCTATAGCAAACGTCTTGAAGATTCTCGGCTCCCTAGAACACCTACCGACAGGGAAGCATTAGCCGAGATCATAGGTGCGGATGGTTTTCATTTACTCGATAACATCTATTCCCAAACTTCCCCGATTGAACTGCGACAACTGCCAGCCGTAGAAGTTTTGCGTCAAGTTTGGTTACAGCAATACTATCCACCAACAGACAAAATTCCTAGCGTGGCAAAACTTACTAGAGAAGAGTCAAAATCCTGTAATCTTGACCTTGTAGCGAAATAATGGTGCAAAAACTTGGCAAGAAAAAATCTAAAACCAGAGGCAACATCGTTTGAAGTACTCGATTGTGTTCAAAAAAAATGCCCTTCGTGCGGTCAAGCAATGTGGAATGAATACAATAATCCTCGACATATAAGAACATTAAATGGGGTAGTAGAACTACAGCTAAAAATTCGGCAATGTCACAATAAGTCATGTCTGCGGTACAAAAAAGCATATCGACCAGAGCAAGAAGGGTCACTCGCTCTACCACAAAACGAATTTGGTTTGGATGTGATTGCTTATATAGGAGCATTACGCTACCAGGAACATAGAAGTGTTACCCAAATACACGCTCACCTTGAATTAAAGGGTATATGTATCAGTCAACGAACGGTCACGCACCTAATTGACAGATATGACGAGAAAATTCTTTGTGGCTAAAAGACCATAAAAGGTTAAAAGCAATAGTGGCTAACCAAGGACGGGTGATATTAGCGATCGATGGAATGCAGCCAGAAATTGGACATGAAGTATTATGGGTAATTCGAGATTGCTTATCAGGAGAAATCTTACTAGCTAAAACCTTATTATCATCAAGAAACGAAGATTTAGTGGCGTTATTATTAGAAGTAACTAATACCCTAAATGTACCAATTGATGGCGTTGTTAGTGATGGGCAACAATCAATTCGCAAAGCTGTTAGGTTAGCATTACCTAGTATTGCTCATGGTTTATGTCATTATCATTACCTAAAGGAGGCAATTAAACCCATATATGAGGCAGATCGACATGCAAAAAAGGAATTGAAAAAAAAAGTTAGAGGATTACGAGACATTGAACGTAGTATTACCAATGAAACTCAGGAAATGGCAACTATTATTGAAGATTATTGCTCGGCAGTGCGTAGTTCTATAACCAATGATGGTCATCCACCGTTAGAGGCATCTGGATTAAAGTTACAAGAAAATTTGACATTGATAGAGCAAAGTTTAGAACGGATGGAAAAAAAAGTGCTTTAACCCCACCCTTAGTCAACCTAAAACACCTGATAGCTAAGGGTTTATCTGCGACTGCATCTTTATTTTCACCTGTGAGGGTTGCATATCAGTGGGTTGATAAAGCTAGTGATATTCTTAATAATAAAATAGGTCTTAATGCTGCTGGGGTCAAACAAAGTTATCAGCAACTGTTAACAGAAATGTCCCAACAAAAGCAGAAAGCTGGTACGCTAAACACTGCAATCGATAACTTTATAAAAACCACTCATAGCTACTGGTCTGGACTTTTTCATTGTTACGAAATTGAAGATTTTCCCAGAACTAATAATGACTTAGAACATGCTTTTGGTATGCTACGTCACCATCAACGTCGTTGTACCGATCGTAAAGTTGCCCCCTCATCACTCGTTATTCGTGGTTCTGTCAAACTTGCCTGTGCAATTGCTACTAAACTTCATTCTTTTACCGCATCTGATTTAGCACAAGTTGATATTGATACTTGGCTCGAATTACGTTCTCAATTGCAAAAACACCATAAAGCCAGAATTGAACAGTATCGATTTCGCAGAAACCCCAAGGCTTACTTGGCTAATTTAGAGAGTCGTCTTCTCTAGTAAGTTTTACCACACTAGAGAAAAAGAAAACTCCTACTGGGTAGCTAAATAAAATTTAGCATTTAGCTGTTGATGTGGGGACAAGTAGCGATCGCTAATCAAACTCAGGGGCAAGTAGAAGCAGGTAATCCCGCTTTGTTGTTGGTTGAAAACTCGGTTTCGGGTGGAGAAATGAAAGCGGATCATGAAGGCGAAGGTTCCGCCGCGCTTGCCCCTGATCCTGAAAAGTGGTCGCATGAGGCGATTGTAGCGAGGTCAAATATGCGACCGGAGCGGATGCAGAAACTGAAAGTTGCGGCGAATTCGGGGCAAAATCCGGGGTTTGATTTCTTGCATAAGTGTTGGAATAATCACCCTGCCTTACAGATCGTGATCAAGAAGCTGCTAGCGAAGTTTCCGCAGTGGGGTATCACTTGTGTTGATGGCGTGTTGATGAAGTGGAATGGGTAATAAATACTTACATTCATTTTATTGCTTAGGCAGAGCTTCATTCAAGCTCTTAGAGCTTGTCAAATAACAACCTCCCTTCTTTTTAATTAGAAATGCTTTTTCAGTAAGTTTTCTAGATAAAAAATTGTAAGAGTTGTTTCTTGACAGACTCTTAGATGATCCTACTTTCGTAATAGTCACTAAAATTCAGTATTCATACTGATGTAAACTTTAATTTCTAATAGTACTTTTGTACTGAAAAGTCTTTTAGTTTTTCAAAGTAAACTAACCAGAATTAAAAATGCTACAGCTATTTGAAAATAGAAAGTTACGCAAGAAAGATGCTAGATAACCAACATTACATCTTTCAGATATAACTCATGAGGGGTGAAAAAGATATATGGCAAATGTACAATACCAAATGATTAATTTTCATGAAGCAATCAAACTTAAGCGCTTCGATGAGAATGAAGTGCTTCGTGAAAAACGCGATCGCATTCTCGCTCGTCTGGACTCTGGACTGATAAAAATCTTTGAGATCGAAGGTTTGAAACCACCAAAGTACGAAATTTTTGACCAGGGTAGTTACGCAATGGGTACTGGTACTAAACCAGTTGATGGGCATTACGACATTGATACAGGGATACGATTTAAAATTTGCTACTTAGACTATCCCGACCCAGTGAAAGTGAAGACATGGGTATATCTTGCTTTAAATGGACATACCCAACGAGTTGAAATTCGCCGCCCATGTGTCACAGTATTTTACCAACAAGAAGGCGAACCCATTTACCACGTTGATTTAGCAGTTTACTCGGATCAAGACTGTAACCCAGATGGCAAAATGTATCTAGCCAAGGGGAAGTTAAATTCCGCTATAGAACATAGATTTTGGCAAGAATCTGATCCCCAAACTTTTATACATCTGATCAAAAATCACTTTCTAGACAGAGAAGATGATAAACAATTTCGCCGCATTATTCGTTACCTCAAACGCTGGAAGGATGTGAAATTCTCTAGCGACGGAAACGCAGCGCCGATTGGAATTGGCATTACTGTTGCAGCTTACCACTGGTTCAACCCAGTTTACACTCGTGACTCGTTTACAAATATAAAAAACTACAACGATTTAGAAGCCTTGCGATGCTTTGTCAACGCTATGCTTGCTAAGTTCCAAAATGTATACTTTAACAGCAACATAGTTCAACGGTTGATAGTGGAGTTACCTGTCTCTCCCCATAACGACCTGTTTGAGAAAATGACTGATAATCAAATGGCAGATTTTCAGGAGAAATTAGAAATTCTACTAGAAGCCATTGGGGAAGCTCAACAAAAAGCAGACCCTGTAGAAGCTTGCAAAATCCTTCAAAAACAATTTGGAGATGACTTTCCCATACCCAGTCGAGAAGACACGGCACAAAAACGACCACCAGCCATTATTTCCTCTAGCGCTTCAGCTTAAATGCTGGATATAGAAACACAACTTAACATCGTTGCATCTCTAACACAGGAACAATATCTTCATGATCTACGTATATTACCTGAAAATGATCTGAATAGTTTCAAAACCCACGGTGTTATATGGGCAATTGAAGGACAGGTAGCTATTGCGGGTAAAAACGTAGCGTTGTGTATTGGAGTTGATTGTAACTTTCCTCTTTGCCTACCAAAAGTATTTCTGCGTCCATCAGATGCTCTTGGCTTCATTCCACATGTGGAGGAAGATGGCAACATTTGCTATTTAGATTCCGAGGGACTGCTGCTAAATTCAGAAGACCCTATTGGCATTATTTTTGAAGCGATCGCTAAAGCTGTTGATGTTCTACAAGCAGGTGTCAAAGGTTCTAATAAACTAGATTTTATGAACGAGTTCGGTGCATATTGGCAACGAATTAGTTCCAAGACTTTGTTTGCATTTTTGCCAATAGACAATGTATTACGCAAAATATTTGTTTATACGGATAACAAAGGCACAGAATTAACCGCAGACAACATTAGTACCATAAAGGCATATTTAAATACTGACAGTCAAGAACTCGATTTATTGTCAAGACGTACTGCTTTATACATTCCGCTTAAAGACGGTGCATTTGTACTTCCACCCGAACCCAATAACCCCTGGAGTAGTCAAGACGTAAAATTGATTGTCCACAAGAACTTGTCTGAAGAAAATCGTCGCTTATTAAGACATTGGGGGAGAAAGTGGAAATCGGAAGAGCTGGTTATTTTAAGTTTACCCCGTCCGCGTGGTGGAATGACCCTTATAGGTCTTTTATTTTCTGGTGTTGCTGGTGGTCATCCACTTTTATCTGGAAGAGTAAAAAATTTGCCAATACCAATTAATATTCAACGCTATGACCTTGACTACTTGCTTCAAAGAGGTGGCAGTTATACTAAATTCGGTAACTTCCGAGTTCTCCTTGTTGGATGCGGTGCGGTTGGCGGTTATATAGCCCTTGCACTAGCACAGGCAGGCATTATGCACTTGACACTGGTAGACCCTGACATTCTTAAACCAGAAAATATATATCGACACGTTTTAGGTAAGACAGCACTCTTTCAACCTAAAGTTACAGCCCTTAAAGAAGAAATCGAAAGCAAGTATCCTTATTTGTTAGTCACAACACACCAACAATACATTGAGCAAGCCATTAAAGATAGACTGATTGATTTGTCCTATTTTGATTTAGCAATTTTTGCTACAGGTGATCCCACAAGAGAACTATATATTAACCATTTATTGCATTTTACTCAATCTAAAAGTCCTATCACAGTGTTTACTTGGCTAGAACCATTAGGAATTGGGGGACACTCTTTGCTTACCCGCCCTGATAAACCAGGTTGCTTACAATGCCTTTTTACCTCAGCCACCGCAATTAACACCCCACTCTACAATAAATCGGCATTTGCTGCCTACGGCCAATCTTTTGCTAAAGATGACTTGGGCTGCGGTAGTTCATATATACCATATAGTTTTTTAGACGCGCAAAAAACAGCTGAATCTGCTGTTAGACTTGCACTCGATGCTTTAACAGAGCGTGAGCGAGGTAGTCCCATATTATCTTGGAAAGGAACTGATGATAATTTTGTAGCTGCGGGTTTTAAAGTATCTCCACGTTACTTGTTGACTCCTGACCAATTACAGGCAAGCAGGTACGACTATATTAATTTGCAATGTCCGGTCTGTGGTGGACAACAAGCATGAAGTCACTAATCTTTAGAAAGTCAGACGAAAGCAAGCTTGAAATCAGCAGCCATGCTTTGTTACGTATGCTGGCGTTTGTTCAAGATGATCGACACAAACCTGAAGCAGGGGGAATCTTAATAGGGCGTTACATTCGTAACAGTCAAGATATTGTTATTGATGAAATAACAGTTCCAATGGCGGGCGATCGCTGGCAACGATTTTATTTCTGGCGTAGTCGCCAATCTCACCAGCAAATCCTCGATCAATCTTGGCTAGAAAGTGGGGGTACAAGTACTTATATAGGAGAATGGCACACTCATCCTGAGAATATTCCTATACCTTCGGATACTGACATTAAAAATTGGCAGGCTCGCCTTAAAAAAGATATTTTTAGCGGAGATACTTTGTTTTTTATTATTATTGGCATAAAAGTTTTACGAGTTTGGGAGGGTAATAAAAAAACTTTTATTTTTGAATTACTTAATGAAAGTACATCAAATGACAGCAGTTAAAACAAAGCTAATTACTTGACAATCTGCTTTGAATAAATAGTAAATTAAGTGAATGTAATATTGTAAATACTTGTATAACAACGCAAAAAATCAGGATTTTCCAAAACTGTAAATTATGGTTAGAAAAAGTATCCCAGAAGCTGTCAAATTACAACTTTGGGTAAAGTCAGCAGGACGTTGCGAGTTCAAAGGGTGTAATACACCTGTTTGGTATAATGGATTAACTTTAAGTGAAGGAAACTTTGCAGAAGTTGCACATATTATTGGTTCAAGTGAAACTGGGCCAAGAGGAACAGACCAGTCAGAAGATTTACAAATAGATTTTTCTAATTTAATGCTTCTGTGCCAACGATGCCATATAGAAATAGATCGTCATCAAAGAAAATATCCAACTGAATTATTACGTCGTTGGAAGCAAGAACACGAAGATAGAATAGAGATCCAAACGAGTTATCCAGAGGATATACATAAATCTACAGTATTATTGTTCTCTGTAAATATTGGTGACAGGATTGTTCCTATAAATACTGAAGTGATAAGAAATGCAATGTTCCCGAAGTTTCCAACAGACTTAAAAGGAATAAAGATAGAAGAAAGCCATTTTGATAGGTTAGGAACGCCTGAACAATGGCAAACATTTGCTGACAACAAAATTAAGCGTAGAATTTTAAGAGATTTAGAGGAAGGCATTGATGATGTGAAGATTAAACATTTTTCCATATTTGGAATATCACCTATGCCTTTACTCATGTATTTAGGTAAGTGTATAGGTGATACTGTTCCGGCAGACATTTATCAATCGCACAGGAATATTGAGGATACGAGTAAAACTTGGTCTTGGCAAGAAGATTCAAGTGTTGAGTTACCTTATTTAGTTTCTTGCGAACAAGATGGGAAAGGCGAAGTTGTCTTACTGAAATTAGCCATTAGTGATACCATTGAGTATGATAAATATGAAAATTTAGTTTCTGATAATTGCAGTATCTATCAAATTACTGTATCTGAAGCATCACCACACTTTTTAAAATTAAAAAGACAACTTGAAATTTTTAGTTACGAATACCGTAAATTACTTAATCAAATACAAGCAAAACACGGAAAGAACTGCAAAATACTCATTTTGCCCGCAGTTCCCGTCTCAATAGCAGTAGAGTGTGGGAGAGTTATCTTACCGACAAAAGATCCTGAAATTTATGCTTGTGAATATTATAGGGAGAAAGGAGGATTTCAAAGAGTATTAAAAATAAACTGAAAGCAATAATTTTATACCCAAATATTGTACAGTAAAAATTTATTTGGTTTGAAAAACTAAGTTAGTTACAAGCTAGATATATACTAGCCCATGTATCGAGAGAGTCAGCCGATGTAGAACAGGTTACTATCGCTTGCAGAAGCCGCTTTTACATTCAAGTACCACACCAGTTGGCTGGGGGTAAAAGAGAAGATGCTATTGAGCAAGCACTAACTAATTGGAAACGCGATTGCGCTTGGCAGGATATTCAGAACTTCATCAAAATCAAAGTTTATGCCCGTAAGTTGGGTCTTTAGTTACCACCTGTTAGGCTTTCAGAGCAAAAGCGAGTTTGGGGAACCTGCGGAAAAGATGGAGTGATTCGCATCAATTGGCAGTTAATTGATGCGCCTTTGTCAGTCTTGGAGTACGTAGTAGCCTATGAGATTGTTCACTTGCTGCACCGCAATTATGGTAATGGTTTTTGGGAAGCTCTCTCATGCGTCATGCCGGACTGGAGGGTGCGGAAGGGTTAAAACTGGAATCTTGGGAAGTATGAATGTGAGTGAGGCTGGAGCGATCGCTTGTATGACGATCAGTCAGGGTGCAAGGGACAAGGACGCACTGGACAATGTGTTGGTGCAATCTCGAACAGCTCCTTATATTGATATAGTGAAACACTGTATTGTTTTGCAAAAGCCTGCAACACCTGATCTGTATAGGCGCGTATTTTACCAGCCGTTAACCCAAAGCAGTGAATTGGTTCTAAGCGGCAAACAGGTTTTTGCCCCAGCCAGAGTTCTGCCGACATAGCGTGCAATGGCTTATCCCCTGGTTCTTTATACAAATACAGCACTGCAAAATATGTTGCTGGTGGTTCGACTGCGATCGCATCAATTTCTGCTGAATTATTCTGGGAGCGGTGGCGGTAAAACGAACGGCGATTATGACAGACTTTGGGATTCCAACACATGTCCCCTGCTGTTCCATGTAAAACTTTAGCTTGGGCAGTTGATAACTTGGCACATAGCTGACATTTGGGATCAAGTGGCTTGGGCATACCTTACTCCGCTTCTTCGCCAATCGCACGATAGTAAGCAGCGATCGCCGCCTCTTGTTCACTCCGTAAAGTATACCGCCGAAACGCTTTCTCGCTTTGATGTCCTGTTAATTTTCGTGCATGGCTGGGGTCAACTCCCAATAGCAATAAGTCAGTGGCGTAGGTGTGACGAAAGGAGTGAGGGTGCAAATCCTCAATGTGAGCTATTTCACCGATTTTTTCCACAGCGAAGTAAATGCCGTGATAACTCAAGCGTTCACCTTTGTATGAAGCATGGTGTGAAATCATCAGTGGGCTAAGGCTGTTTAACACCTCACTCCTTTCTTCTCGCGATCGCAAATACTCTGCTAAAACTTCCCGACTCTCTTTTCGCAGTGGAACTAAGCGTGGTTCATTGGTTTTGGTGTCTGGTAAAAATAGCAGCTTGCCATCAAATGAGCCAACATTTAGCTGTACAACTTCCCCTGCCCGGAGTCCATGACTGAGAATGTGAAGGAGTGCTGTATCGCGTTGCTTTGTTTCTCCCAATAACTCTAACGCTGACCAAACCCGTTCCATCTCTTCTGGGGTTAAACTCTGGGCTGGTGGTAGTGGCACTTTTTCCAGTTTTATCCCCAGTGTAGGATTAGTAGCAATAATTTCAGGATACGTGTAACACATCCATTTGAAAAAGCTTTTGAGTGCCGCAATTCCCGCATTGATGCTGCTTTTTGAAAGCGGTTTACCTGCATCAGTCCGTATTTCATCACGGAGATATTCTTTATATAGCGCAAGGTGACGTGGACGCAGTTCATGATAATGTAGCTCACTCCAAGCCAAAAACCTTTTGAGTTCGCGTTCGTAGAGTTTGCGGCTGTTGGGTGCGAGATTGTTGCTGCGTAAAAATTCCAGAACTTTTACCCACCGAATATCGGTTGGTGGTCTTCTAGTTTCTCCTCGCTGTGTGAAATGTAGAGCTTCACGATCAAGGGGAATGAGTTTGATCTCAGGTAGAGAATCTGCGCTGTAGTTCATCCAGTTTTGTGTAAATTATTAGTTATTAAGTATTAAATATAACCCTGTATTGATTTGAGACTACTCATCTGGTGGTGAGGTAGTCATGACTTCTACGACGGTACGATCGTGACCGGTTAGTGCCTGCTCCCATGTAGAATAACGCTGCATTCTCCCGTGATGAGGCCCGCCTAAAACCATCGTTTCAAAAAGCAACGGGGGATCTCCAAAAGTGAGATCGAATCCCGAAAAACTAGTTGATATTTTGGCATCCCCAACTATAGTTTCGGCAACTAGATGTTTGAGTGAATCTTGTACTGAGTGTAAATAATTTTGCCACTCTGACAATGAATTAACAGCAACAGGGGTATGTCCTACGAGTTTGTAATAATAACGCATGATTAACAACTTGTGGCTATCACAACAAAATTTTACCCGAATTTATACAAAATAAAGTAGTCCTTTTACTACCTCATAGCTCTCTATTAACTAATATATTCTCAATCGGAATGTTGGCAAAGATTCTGCGTTTTGTATCATGTTTATTCCACAGCAAATCCCGATAATTGACGCATTTTAGGAGTATGAAAACCGATGACAATATCTTGTTTAGGTACACCCATTTCTATCAATTCTAAAGCAATATCTACTTCCGTTGTATTTTGTTGAATCCAAATTTTATTATTTTTGATATCTAGGTGCATTATTGGGCCATAGATCCGTTTTTGATTGTTCCATCCAATGCTAATAATTTGATAATGGTCATACTCTACGTCAAAAATCTGTTCGACCTCTACATCTCCATAACTAGGCTTGTACTCGATATACTTAGTTAATAATTGCCTAACTTTTGTGCGGTATTCATTTAACTTATCCATTGCTCTATTTCCTCAGTCTCAAGGTTATAAATAATTAATTTCAATTTGTTTTCGTTGACTACAGTTTGAATAAAAGGCAAATTAAAAAAATCATTATAAGTTACCAATGGTACAGCTAAATATAAATTTCTCGAAGGTTCTTCTGCACGTAATGCAGTCCGATAATTAATAAACTGTCCTAGTGCCATGTGAAATTCTGAAATCTTCGATGCACTAACAAAATTTTTGATTTCAACTGCTATTTTTTCTCCAGATTTTTCCGCAGCAACTAGGAGTTCTGCACCTAAATCAATCTGAACATCAACTCCACCACACCGAATATTTAGCGGGTCATCTGTAACTAACCAACCATCTTTTTCTAGTGCAGACCTCACAATATTGTGGAATAAATCACGAGCCATAGTTTCACAGCAAAGCCACACTAACCTTAATACTGCTCAACACCCTTAGTGGTGTCATTTGCCAGTAAAACATTTAAACATAGATTTCAACTTAGTACTGACTATCGACTCCAGTACATAATGTAAGCATATAAAAAAGTTGAACAATTAGGAGAGTGATGCTAAGAGAATGTGGGCGCGATGGGCTACCCCCGCCGGAGGCGATCGCTCTAGTAAATAACGTAGCATGGGCACGGTGTACAGGCTCTTTGGAGCGATTTATGGACGGATGCCTGGAGCGGGGTAAAGCACCTAACAGAAATTGTTGGATTTTATTATTTATTGTTGAACTTTTTTATTCCTCTACACATAAATCCTTTAAATCTAGACTTTGCTCACATTATGCTTTAGATTACATGGTAGTACAAGACTACAATATAAAATAAGCTACCCTTATCTTTTATCCGACATAAACTACGATTAATAGCTTTTCCCCGGACACACATGTGACTGTAACCATAAGTTTGCCGGGGTCGGTTTGCAGACTAAATGAAATTTGTGCGGACTAAATGAAATTCTATTGCAGACTAATTGAAAATCTGTTGGTGTAACCCTGATTCTTTCGTAGTTCGAGAGCGATCGCTACTTACAGATTTTTGCTCCAAAGCCTTGTGTTGTATATGAATTGGAACGTTTTATGCGCATTTGGTGGAAAATTTCATTTAGTCTGCGAATTTAGGGGGAAATTTTCACTTAGTCCGCAAAAAAATTTCATTTAGTCTGCAACAAAAGTTCCTTAAACCCTTATTATTGCGTTGAAAAAATTTCATTTAGTCTGCAAACCCACAATGCTGTCGGTGTGAGTTCGCAGATAAGATGAAATTTGAACAACGGAGCTATAGGGATTCCAGGCGACGGAATTCGCGCATAAAGTGAAATCGATTGTGGTGTCTGGGTTTGAGCCAAATAGCCAATTCGCACATAAATTGAAATTTTCCGACTTTAATTTGACGACAGCCCGAATACTTTTAAAAGCGGACTTTTGAGGTGCGATGGAATTACGCCTCGCCCCAGGCGATCGCTCCGTGCCATAAGTAGCCAAGTAGCTTGACTATAGAACATTTAGGAATTTAGGTATAAATTATCATCAAGATTCAAGAAAATACCCTGCTTTTCCATGATTAGATGCAAAATTTCACTTTATGCTCGAATTGCCTAGCTAGCTCAAAGCCTTGCTTCACAGTTGATTCCACTTTATGTGCAAATTGCAGTGGTTCAAACCCCTGTAACTTCGTTGTTCTAATTTCATCTTATCTGCGAACCCACACCACACCCTGATAAAACAGGCTTTTCAGTCTAAGTATGTTTTCAGAAATCAAATCGGAGCTCTATAGTAAAGATAAGTAATGCAAATGACAAGCTATAAACTTGATATTTTCATAGCTTTCGGCATTTTGAGAGATGAATTTGTTCATTAATTTTACAATTATTTACAATAAGCTAGTTGCATATTAACTACTTTATCGGCAAGATAACTACAGTTCAGTCTTTTAATAAATCGACTATTCTAGCGGAAAATAAATATGATAACCCTCTGCTGAGAAAGAAAAATATTTCTTTACACCCATCACGAGCAACCACCTGTAAACAGGTTTCATCCCTCGGTTAACTTACTTTACGGGATTGTTAAGTGATTTTTTAATATTGCAGTCCCTCTAGTTTTGTCGTACAAAATCCACTCAAGTTCTTAAGCAATTCTCATTAATGTTTTGTCTGAGCGGAACTTGACAAGACAAACAACTGTTTGTCATTCAACTTTAGACACTTTCGCTCTTAGTACGCTTACTCATGCAGATATGTGCTAAATCTGACGATATGTAACTCATATTAGAGGAACAGAAGCTTTGGAAAGAATAGGGACAAAAGGTGTTTGCTCAGAAGCAGATGGTATTGAGCGATTCAACTATAGCGGTTCTCAATTGTATGGAATACAAACCCAACCCCTAGCCTTTCCTCACAAAGCTACAGTGTATACACAAATCCTAAAATCTTTGCCTGATTAAGATACAAGGCTTAGTAGGCGAGGTTTTGAACTGAGCAAGCTAATTATCAATAATGTCTGCTTATTGATAGAAGTTTAACGGAAAATCAAGGATTTTAAAAATAATTTTCCGTTCTTATATGTGTCCATTTGATTCCCAACTCAACTTGTGTATACACGGTAGCCCCACAAGGAAGAGCAGTAAGATTCAAAGGCTCTGTTCTTACAAGAAAGAGGTCAAAACTGTACTGCACGCAAGCGAGAACCGCTATATACGTTGAGGCATTGAGCGATTCAACTATACATTGAGGCACCGAGTGTCTCGGTTAATGGAAAAAACCTCATCCTTTTCTAAATCGTTAGAAAACTACATTGGGGCATTTGGTATTTTGTACATTACTACAATGCATCATTACTTGTTTAGTACTACCATCGGGGTTACTGAAATGAGGAAAGTCCGTTTTTCTACGCTCTTATCTGTTCTTCGTGACAGAAGCTTATACAGTCCTGATAGAGTTATTTATACATTTCTAAAAGATGGAAAAACAGAAGTTAATAGCCTGACTTATCAAGAGATCGATCGACAGGCAAGAGCAGTTGCAGCTCAATTGCAAGTTTCAGGATTGAAGGTGGGTGAACGAGCACTACTACTATACCCACCATGTTTAGAGTTTATTGTTGCCTTTTTTGGCTGTTTGTATGCTGGAGTTATTGCTGTTCCTGTATATCCCCCAGAAGGTAATCGAGCAAGTTTAAGGCTAGAGGCAATTTTATCTGATGCTCAAGCATCTATAGCACTCACCACTAGTTATACGCTGGTTAGTGTAGGACAACAAATAATTGAAAACCCAAGTTTGGGAAGGCTGCAATGGTTAGCTACTGATAATTTGGATAAAGATATAGAATCTACTTGGCAGGATCAGAATTTGAGTGATGACACCTTAGCTTTTCTCCAGTACACATCAGGTTCTACTGGGATACCTAAAGGAGTTATGGTCAGCCATAAGAATCTACTAAACAATAGTGCTGATCTCGATCTAGGTTGGAAGCACACAGCAGAGAGTATTATGGTCTCTTGGCTACCTTTTTTCCATGATATGGGTCTCATCTATGGAGTAATTCAACCTCTATATAAAGGTTTTTCCTGTTATTTGATGTCCCCTATGTCCTTCTTACGTAAACCTTTGAATTGGCTAGAAGCAATTTCACACTTCAAAGCTACTCATAGTGCTGCTCCTAATTTTGCCTATGAGCTTTGTCTACGTAAGATTACACCAGAACAAAGGTCTACATTAGACCTCAGTAGCTGGCATATGGCTTTAAATGGTGCAGAACCAGTAAGAGCAGAAATACTCCAGCGATTTTCTCAGACATTTAAACCGTGTGGTTTTGATCTAGCTGCTTTTTGTCCTGGTTATGGTCTTGCTGAAGCTACTTTAAAAGTAGCTGCGGTACGTCGAGAAACTCCACCGACTTTCTATGAAATTCAAGCTGATGCTCTTTTACAAAATAGAGTGTTAGAAGTGAATTCATCTAAACAGAAAGCACAAGTGTTGGTTGGATGTGGATTTAGCGAGATTGATACAAAGATTGTTATTGTTCATCCTGAGTTATTAACCAAATGTGCATCTGATGAAGTAGGAGAGATTTGGGTGTTAGGTTCCACTGTTGCTCAGGGGTATTGGAGAAAACCTCAAGAAACACAGCAAACTTTTCAAGCTTACCTAGTAGATACAAATGAGGGTCCATTTCTACGTACTGGTGATTTAGGGTTTTTAAAAGATGGAGAACTATTTGTTACAGGAAGGCTCAAGGATGTAATAATTGTTTGGGGCCGTAATCATTTTTCTCATGATATTGAATTAACAGTAGAACAAAGTCACATTGCATTAAGACGTGGTTGTGGTGCAGCCTTTGGATTAGAGATAGAAGGTGAAGAAAGATTAGTGATTGTTCAAGAAATAAAGCGGAGTTATCTGCAAACATTAAATATAGAAGAAGTTATTGGCAATATTCGTCAGGCAGTTATGACACAACATAATTTACCAATTTATGCTATTGTCTTAGTAAAACCTGGAAATGTTCCCAAAACTTCTAGTGGAAAAATCCAGCGTAGAGAATGCCGAACTAGGTTTTTAGATGGTTCTTTAGCATGTGTAAATCAAGTTGGAGAAAGTCTAAAAATTCAAAAAGAATTAGTTTCCTAGGCGTTTGATTTAATTCATAATTAGATTTTTTAGTCCTAAGAACTAGGTTTTTGTCAAGATTTTTAATGCCAATGCACATATAACTTACTAAGGCATTAAAAAATTCAGTAATACAAACAAGAAAGGAAAAGATAATGTACACACTTAATGAAGATCAAGTCAAAAATTTCCACGAAAAAGGATGGATTGGTCCTCTAGATATATTTACAGAGGCAGAAGTTGCTTCTATAAAAGAATGTTTAGAATTTAATAGTACTATCAAAGTTGTAGATGAACAACCAATGATGATGTTCTATAATAATATAATGAACATTAGTACATCTCGTGATCTTCATCTATTCCATAAAGCAATAACTGACTTTTTCACGAGCCAAAAAATTGTGCGGTTATTAAATCAGTTGGGTGAACCAGATCTGTTAATGTGGCGTTCAAACGTTTTTTGCAAAATGCCAGGCGAAGGTGAGATAAAATGGCATCAAGTTTATGATTCTTACAATCCTACTGGTTACGATGAGGAAAAACCAACTCTAGTATATACTGAAGAAAAAGATTTTTTAAATCTCACCGTATGGGTAGCTTTGGATAATGCCACTATCGAAAGTGGTTGTGTGCATTTTGCTAATGGGACTCACAAACAAAAGTTTGGACGTTTAAAAGTGCCTGCGGAAGAAGGTATGTTTGCAGGTGTAAAAGTTCACAAAATGATTTGGCAAGGAGGAAAACAATATTCAGAAGTATTTGATTTTGATGCTAGTCAATGGGAAGTAGAAGCAGTACCAGCCAAACCAGGGCAGATCATCATTTTTACTGAGAGATGTATGCATTATTCTCCTGGTAATAGTTCTAATAAACGTCGCTTAGGTATTAATGCACGTTATATACATCCGAAGGTACAGATTTATCCTCATCGCTTAAAGGGAGATTTTTTCGATGAAAACTATCATAATATTGAAAGACATTTCTGTATTCTTGTCTCTGGACGCGATGATTATGGAATTAATCGTGTACGAGCCTGGAATGATTTAGATAAAACAGAAGTTGAATTTCAAAACATGACAAACTTAGTAAGGTTTGACCATGTTGAGCTACCAACGGGTAAGCAAAGAGTAGAAATTGATAGTTTATACCAACAAGCAATAGAGGGGGATTGTACTATTGAAGAACCAGACCCAATTTTACATGCACGTAAATACATTCAGTGGCAAGCATGGAAGAAGCTGGAAGGAATAAGCCGTATTGAGGCAATGCAGATGTATAGCAAATTAGTAGCTTCTTTACCACGTAAGCGCAGCCAGGTTACGACTCTAGATGAAGAAAATAATGATAATAATGGCTCTGTTAATGGGGCAAATCCTGGGGTAATAGAGATTCAAGAATGGTTAGTTGCTTACCTAGCTGAACTTTTGAAACAGGAACAGGAGCAGATAGATATTACAGCACCCTTTGATCGCTATGGTTTAGGGTCTCTTGATGCTACAAGTCTAATTGGAGACTTAGAAGCTTGGCTGGAAAGAGAACTTACTCCTACTCTGCTGTTTAATTACCCAACCATTCAAATTTTGGCTGAAAGTTTAGCTGGAAAAACCAATGTTTTGGTTAATGCCTAGATTGAAGTACTGGCTCAGGTGAACTGTTGGAGGAATTTTTAAGTATTTTTCTTCACCTGTATGGGATTTAGCCCATTGAGTTTTAGGAAGGAAGTAAATAGTACTTCCTTCTTCCCTCGGTCTGGTTAACAACTGGCATAAGTGAAGGAAAGAAAAAGTCTAGTCTTTTATTCAAGGGCATGACATGAGAAAGAATTTCTGTATGAAAATCAGGCGTTGCTGAATTAAAATATGAAAGTCAAAAATTCCATTTCTCAAACTCTTGCTCTCACGTAAGATAAATTCATACTCAATACGATTCAATTAAACATTTATTTTTTCTCTCGGTGTCCTCTGCGCCTCTGTAATTCGTTAAAAAAATTGGCTTTTTCAAAGCATTTTAGCCTTAACTGAACCGTATTTAATTCATACTTTCGTTCAGTAATGCCAAAAATCAATCGGCAAAATTGATCCAGAACCTGCCATCGTTTATCGAAAAAAGGCGCAAAAGCAATTTGAACGCGAGTTTAGATGTCTTTCTGTTAGGCTCCACAGTTTTGTCAGTCACCCAGTAGTTTTCGCTTTACTTACCATAAAAGAAGTAGATAAAATTGGGAGTTAAAAATTGAAACCTATAGCAATTGTAGGCATTGGATGTCGTTTTCCTGGAGCGAATAATTTAGAAGCCTACTGGCATTTGTTGAAAAATGGCGTAGATGCTATTGCAGAGATACCGCAAGCTCGATGGGATGTTGATGCTTTCTATGATCCAGATCCTACTAAACCTGGGAAAATGAACACTCGTTGGGGTGGTTTTTTAGATCATGTTTCCCTTTTTGACGCTAATTTTTTTGGGATTTCCCCTCGTGAAGCAGAAAGAATGGATCCCCAGCATAGGCTAGTGATGGAGGTAGCATGGGAAGCGTTAGAAAATGCTGGACTGTCACCAGATATTTTAGCAGGTAGTCAGACTGGAGTCTTTATTGCTATAGGTAATTACGATTATGGCTTGCTATTACGCAAAGATATATTTCGTACAGATGCCTATGATGGAATTGGTAGTTCTTTTAGTATTGCTCCTAACCGTCTATCATATTTCCTAAATCTTCATGGGCCAAGCATAGCTATAGATACTGCTTGTTCCTCGTCTTTAGTGGCATTAAATTTAGCTTGTCATAGTTTGGATAGGTTAGAATCTAATGTCTGTTTGGTAGGAGGAGTTAATTTAATTATTTCTCCAGAGTTAAACATTGCTCTTTCTAAAGCTAATATGATGGCCTCTGACGGACGCTGTAAAACTTTTGATGCTAAAGCTGACGGTTATGTTAGAGGGGAAGGGTGCGGTGTAGTTGTACTTAAACTTCTTGCAGATGCAATCCGAGATGGAGATACAATTCAAGCAGTTATTAAAGGTATAGCAATTAACCACGATGGAATGAGCAATGGTCTAACAGCACCGAATAGCCCATCTCAACAAATGCTGATTCGTAAAGCTTTAGAAGATGCTCAGGTAGCACCAGCGCAAATTAGCTATGTAGAAGCTCACGGTACTGGAACGCCTTTAGGCGATCCAATTGAAATTGAAGCTTTAAAAGCTGCATTGATGCCTGGTCGCTCTCTCAATCAACCTTGTTGGATTGGTTCTGTCAAAACTAATATTGGTCATTTGGAATCTGCTGCAGGAATAGCTAGTTTTATTAAAGTAGTACTTTCTTTACAACATAAGCAAATTCCTCCTAATTTACACTTAAAAGTATTAAATCCATATATTTCTCTAGCAAAGACACCTTTTTGTATTCCGACGGAGTGCCAGTCCTGGTCTGTTGATCAAGAAACCCGGTTAGCTGGGGTTAGTTCTTTTAGTATTGGCGGTACTAACTGCCATGTAATTCTAGAAGAAGCACCTTTGCTAACAAAGCCAACTAATGATGTAGAACGTCCTGTACATCTATTTACTCTTTCAGCAAAAAGTGAAGAGACACTAAATGAGTGGGTACTGCGTTATGAAAATTTTTTAACATCTCATCCTGAGATAGAACTGGCAGATATTTGTTTCACAGGGAATGTAGGGCGCTCGCATTTTGATCACCGTCTGGCTATTGTCTGTCAATCCACTACACATTTGCATGAGCAGTTAATTTTGTTAGCAGCTGGTAAACAGATCCCTGGAATTGTTAGCGGTCAATTGTCCAGTAAAAAATGCCCCAAGATAGCTTTTTTATTTACTGGTCAAGGGTCCCAACATATTGGTATGGGATATCAGCTTTATCAAACTAACCCTACTTTCCGGCAAGTTTTAGAACAATGTGATAAGACATTACGTCCTTACTTAGGTTTTTCAATCATCTCTATTCTTTTCTCATCGATTGATAAAAATCAGTTGTATAAAACAGAGTATGCACAACCAGCATTATTTGTCTTGGAATATGCTTTAGCAAAGCTTTGGCTTTCCTGGGGGATTATCCCTGATATTGTTATGGGTCACAGCTTGGGAGAATATGTAGCCGCCTGTTTTGCAGGGGTTTTTAGTCTTGAAGATGGGTTGAAACTGGTAGCCGAGCGAGGGCGATTAATGCAATCATTACCAAATGATGGTGTGATGGCTGCGGTGTTTACAAATGCAAGTATAGTTGCAGAAATCATTACTTCTTGTGGGAATAAGGTAGTCATTGCCGGGGTAAATAGTCCGAGTAATACGGTTATTTCTGGTCTGAATGTTGATGTTGAGAAAGTATTACAGCAGCTAGAAACAGCAGGTATCAAAACTAAGCTGTTAAATGTATCACAGGCTTTCCATTCACCTGCTATTGAGCCTATGCTTGCTGCTTTTAGCCAGGTTGCAGAACAAGTAAAATATGCCAAACCAAAAATACAGATAATTTCTAACTTAACTGGTCGGTTGGATAATGAAGCAATAACAACTTCTCAATATTGGTGTCGCCATGCACGGGAAGGTGTTCAGTTTGCTCAAGGAATGCAAACATTACATAACTTGGGTATAAAAATATTTTTGGAAATTGGCCCCAGTTCAACTTTAATAGCTATGGGTCGTCAAAATATTTTGCAAGCAAGCAGTGTTTGGTTACCTTCATTACATCCACAAATTGGGGAATGGCAACAGCTACTAAACAGCTTAGGAGAACTATATATTCGGGGTTATAAGATTAACT
Source organism: Nostoc sp. LEGE 12454 (assembly GCF_056620565.1). Classification (NCBI taxonomy): domain Bacteria; kingdom Bacillati; phylum Cyanobacteriota; class Cyanophyceae; order Nostocales; family Nostocaceae; genus Nostoc; species Nostoc sp. LEGE 12454. The sequence continues at coordinate 30,416 of NZ_JBWQXL010000027.1, read as the reverse complement.
GGTTAGGTTTTGAGCAAGATTATCACCGTTCTCGACTTTCGATTTTACCAAATTATCCATTCCAGCGACAACGGTACTGGATTGAAGGTAATTTAGAAAATTCTTTTCAGCTACAGCCTCAATTATTGCAACTTTGGAATTCTTTAGTGCAAGCAGGCCGCGACCAAAGCTATAAAGGGGTTTTAGAATATAAGTTACCGACTGAGCAAAGACAAAATCAGTGTATGTATCAGTTGTGTATTAACTACATTAATTTAGCATTAAAAAAATTAAGGGCTTTTCGCCAAGATAAAGCTTATACTCTGGCTGAATTAGTAGACAGATTGGCTATTCGCTCTAGTTATAAGCAATTAGTTGCTAGATGGTTAGATGTATTAATAGAGAATGGACAATTACAAAAGGAAGGTGAATACTACATTAATTTTTCACCTATTGAAAGTAATAATTTTGAAGAATTAGTACAGGAAGTTAGAAATCAATGGGAAGGTACGCCACAATTAGTAGAAATTATTCAGCGTTCTGGGGAACATCTGGCAGAAATACTGATTGGAGAGGAGGATATTAGAGCTTTGCTCTTTTCTGGCGGTTTTTTAGATATTATGGCAAGTCTTTATCAAGAGACTCAATTTTCTAGCTATTACAATGCTATAGCTAGGGAAGCTATACAAGCCGTGATTAAAACTTTATCGTCGAATACCAGCCTAAGGATTATAGAAATCGGTGCGGGGACAGGAGGAACAACTTCATGGTTATTACCAATTTTGCCGATGCATCGAAGTACATATACATTTACAGACGTTTCTACCCTGTTTTTAAATAAAGCTACTAAAAAGTTTCATAAATACCCGTTTGTTAAGTATAGTTTACTGAACATTGAACAGTTACCTCAAAATCAAGGTTATGAAAGCCATAGCTATGATATAGTTCTGGCAGCAAATGTTCTTCATGCTACTCGTAACCTTGAAGAAACGCTACAAAATGTAAAGTCACTTTTAGCCCCTGGAGGAATTTTATTAGTTTGGGAAGTTACTCAGCCTTTGTTATGGTTTGATGTAGCTTTTGGACCACTGGTACAGCCGATTGAGGATGAAGAACTCAGACAAAATCAGCCGTTTATCTCGGTATCCCAATGGCAGAACTTATTAAAGGCTCAAGGTTTTAGCCAGGTTGAAGCTTTTCCTGAATCAGGTTTTGAGACTGAGGTTTTGGGGCAACATATATTAGTTGCACAAGCCCCAATATCCACAGAATCAAGCCTTGCAGCTTTTACAATGCCAATGCCCGTAAAGATTAATCAAAAATTTTCTATAAATAATTTTGGCTCACCAACAGCAGATTTAGCTCCGGAGACCCATGTTTTGCTAGGTAATAGGCTACATTCAGCCTTGCCAGATGTTCAATTTGAAACTTATTTGAATAAACATTCATTTCCCTACATCAAGAATTCTCCGGCTTTTGGAAAGATAATATTGCCAGCTTCTGTACAGTTAGAGATGTATTTGAGTGCTGTGATTGAGACTTTTGGTGTAGACATAAAAGTTTTAAATAATATTACTTTTCAAGAGATTTTGAGCTTATCGGAAGGGGAAACTAAAGTTATACAATCAATTTTAAGCCAGACGGAGAAAGAAAAATTTTCTTTCCGGATTTACAGTGTATCATCTTCTGTTGAATCAAAATTATCCAGATGGAGTTTAAATTGTATTGGTGAGTTTGATAATTCACTCCAAACAATTAAAGAACTCCAACAACAGAAAATGAATTTTGAAGAAATTCAGGGTCAATGTTCAGAGGAAGTACTTAATGTTGAGCTTTATCAAAATTATCTTAATCAAAGTTTACAATATTATGAAGAGACTGCCTTAGAAATTCAGGCTTTATGGCGAAAAGATAATGAGGTTTTGTCATTGTTAAGTCTACGACCAGAATTATCTACAACAGTAGACAATTATTATATACATCCAACCTTACTTGATGGCTGTATTCAGCTTGCTGGTGTGGATTGGTCAAAACCAGTAATTCGTGTGATAGCTGAAAATATCCATATTCCTACAGCGGTTAATGAAGTCCAATTTGACCATAAACCTGGGGCAAAAATTTGGCTCCATCTAGTTTTGCGATCACCTTACACCTCATCTAATGAAATAGTAACAGCAGATTTACATTTATTTGATGAAGATAAACAGTTTGCAGCCTCACTCATTGGTCTACATTTACAGCCTGCACACACTCAGAAACCTGAGCTTGTCCGTCAATTGGAAGCAGCTCTACCAAGTCATCGCTCAGAAATTTTAAGTCGTGCTATTTGTGCGGAACTTGCAGAAGTACTAAATTTAAGTACACCTTCTGAAATTCCTGAGCATAAAGGCTGGTTTGAAATGGGCATGGATTCTCTGACAGCAGTTGAATTTAAAAATCGGCTGGAAGTGAGTTTAGGTCAACGTTTGCCTTCGACTCTCACTTTTGATTACCCTAACACTGAAGCCTTGATTCATTATCTAATTAAGAAAATATTTTATTGTGGCTCTTCCCCGGTTACTATGCTTAAGCCGCAGATCGCTAATACTGACCAGCAAAATATAGCGATCACAGATGCAGAGATTGAACAGCTTTCTGAAGATGAACTAGTTACATTACTTGCCGAAGAATTAGCCCATCCTACGGAAATCAATTGAGATGAATACACCCCCTGATATACCTGATCGTCACTCTGTATTGAAAAATGCTTTGCTAGAGATGAAAACCCTACGTGCTAAACTCAAGAATCTTGAGTACTCGCGTAAAGAGCCCATTGCAATCATTGGTATGGGTTGTCGACTTCCAGGCGGCTCTAGTAATCCGGAGGCACTCTGGGAATTGTTGTGTAATGGAGTAGATGCAGTTGTTCCGGTTCCACAAAATAGATGGGATGTTGATAGTTTCTACGATCCGCGACCAGAAGCCCCTGGTAAAACTTATATGCAGTGGGGTGCTTTTTTAGATGAGGTGGATAGTTTTGATGCATCATTCTTTAATATTTCTCCCCGTGAAGCAGTTAGTATTGATCCTCAACAAAGGTTGCTGTTAGAGGTAAGCTGGGAGGCTTTAGAAAATGCAGGTTTAGCACCTAATCAATTATTTGGCAGTCTTACAGGGGTGTTTGTAGGTATTTGTGCTAACGATTACACTTACCTCCAAATGCAGAAAGATTATTACAAGAGTATTGATGCTTACAGAGCTACAGGCAATGCTCTTAGCGTTGCATCTGGTCGTTTATCTTACACTTTAGGCTTGAAAGGCCCTAGCCTGTCAGTTGATACAGCCTGTTCTTCTTCTTTAGTAGCTGTACATTTAGCATGTCAAAGTTTGCGAAATAGTGAATCAAATTTAGCGATCGTTGGTAGTGCGAATTTAATTTTATCACCTTACGCAAGTATTGCTTTTGCTAAATCTCGAATGTTAGCTAGTGATGGACGTTGTAAAACTTTTGATGCTGCTGCTGATGGCTTTACAAGAGGTGAGGGCTGCGGAGTAGTAATATTGAAACGCCTTTCGGATGCAATTAAAGATAGAGATAATATTTTAGCATTAATTCGGGGAACAGCTATTAATCAAGATGGAGCTAGTAGCGGTTTGACTGTTCCTAATGGGCCTTCCCAACAAATAGTTATTCGTCAGGCTTTAGCCAATGCTGATGTTAGCCCTGAACTTATTGATTATGTAGAAGCACATGGTACGGGTACTGCTTTAGGAGATCCAATTGAAGTACAAGCATTAGGGGAAGTCTTTCAAGCTCGTCCTGCTGATTCCCCCTTAGTTATTGGCTCAATAAAAACTAATATTGGGCATTTAGAAGCTGCTGCTGGAATAGCTGGGTTAATGAAAGTTGTTTTATCATTGCAGCATCAGCAAATCCCACCGCATTTGCATTTCAAAAAACCAAACACTAGAATTTCTTGGGCAGATATTCCTTTAACAGTCCCTACTAAGCTAACATACTGGAATGCTGAGAATAAGCGGCGTTATGCTGGACTAAGTTCATTTGGGTTTAGTGGTACTAATGCTCATATAATTTTTGAAGAAGCTCCAATCAAAGAACTTGAGCATGTAAAAATAGAGCGTCCTGTAAACATCCTGACTCTATCTGCTAAAAGTCCACAAGCTTTAAAACAGTTAGCAAAGCGATTTAAGCATCATTTAACTATGCACCCTTCGCAAGCATTGGCAGATGTCTGTTTTACTGCTAATAGTGGACGCAGTCATTTTTCCTGCCGTTTAGCCATTGTGGCTCCTTCAGCGAGTTCTATCTGTAATCAATTAGCAGAGTTTTTAGAAAAACAAGAATTTGCAGGAATGGTACGGTTTGGTAAACAAACAGACAGTCGTCAAAAAGTTGCTTTTCTGTTTACTGGGCAAGGATCTCAATACCTGGAGATGGGCCGTTATCTTTACGAAACTCAAGCAACTTTTCGGAAAGTACTCGATCAATGCAACGAACTACTGCAACCAGATTTGCCACAACCATTACTCTCAGTACTTTATCCTCGATGTGATGCAACACCTTTACTGCATGAAACCCAGTATGCACAACCAGCCCTATTCTCCTTAGAGTATGCATTAGCTGAACTTTGGCGTTCTTGGGGAGTTGTCCCTGAAGCCGTGATGGGCCATAGCGTTGGTGAGTATGTAGCGGCCTGTGTAGCCGGAGTATTCAGTTGGGAAGATGGATTGAAACTCATTGCTCAACGGGGAAGATTAATGCAGTCTTTACCTTGTAACGGTATGATGGCAGCGGTACAAACCAACAAACCACTGGTGCTTAAGGTTCTTTCAGCTTATCAGGGTTTAGTATCTATTGCTGCGGTCAATAGTCTTGAGCAGATAGTGATTTCAGGTGAGCATACAGCAATGCAAGCTGTTATTGAGGAGTTGCGATCGAAGTCTATTCCTGTCCATCTTCTACAAGTGTCTCATGCTTTCCATTCTCCTCTAATGGAGCCTATACTTAAGGAATTCCGGCAAATTGCACAGCAGGTTAAATTTAACACTCCCCAAATTCCTTTAGTTTCTAATCTCACAGGTCAGATTTGGAAATCAGGAAAGCCCCTAGATGCTGACTACTGGTGTCAACATATCCGTGAACCTGTTGAGTTTATGGCAGGAATTCAATCACTAGCTACCAATAACTATAAAATATTTGTCGAATTAGGACCAAATCCAACTCTTTCAAGATTGGGACAACAGTGCTTATCAGAAAATAATGTATTTTGGTTATCTTCTTTGGTACAGGGTCAAAGTGATTGGCAAGTTATGTTAAATAGTTTAGGTACTCTATATTGTCAGGGACGAAATCTAGATTGGGTAGGGTTTGACCAAAATTATCCACGTTACCGTATTCCTTTACCAACTTACCCTTTTGAAAGAGAACGATACTGGTTTGATGAATCACATTCATTGCCATTGAATTCATCCGACGATAAAAAAGTTTCAATAAGTAAGTCTAAAGCTCCTATTCATCCTTTGTTAGGAAAACGTATATCTAACTCAGCTTCAACAGGCGACGAAAAATGACAACATCAAGTATCCCATACATTAAATTTGAAACTCAGATCAGTACGGAATACCAGCCTTATCTGTTAGAGCATCGAGTGCAGGGTAAAATTATTTTCCCCTTAACTGGTTATATAGAAATGGCTCTGGCAGCAGCGACAGAAGTTTTTGGTACGGTTCAGCCTATTGCCGAAAACATTGAACTTAAAGAAGCGCTTATCTTAGCAGAAAGAGAAACGCGTAATATTAAATTTATTATTTGTTCGCAAATTTCTACTGAAACCGCTACTTTTGAGATTCTCAGTCAACGCTCAGATAATGAAGAGCTATTAAACCAATGGACTTTACACGTCAAAGGTGAGCTTCGTAATAAGACTAATGATACTAATAGTTTTATATCTGCATCATCAATATGCCTTGCAGATATAAAACAGCGTTGCTCTGAAATCATTCCCAGTTTTGCATTTTATCAGAGTTTACGCAGTCGGGGGATGGAGCATGGTCCTAGTTTTCAAGGGATACAACAAATTTATTGTGGTATGGGTGAAGCATTAGGCCAAATTTACCTACCGTCTATGCTTGCAGAGGAAGCATCTTTCTACCATATACACCCGGCATTTCTTGATGCTTGCATTCAAGTTTTAGTAGCTGCTCTCCCCTCAAATAGTTCTCAATTTTCTAGTTTTGCTACCTATTTACCCTATTGTTTAGAAAAAGTGTGCATTCACAAACCTGTTAGTACTCAGGTTTGGAGCTATGTTAATATTCGCTCAAATAACTTAGATACAAATCCTGATATTTTTGAATGTGATTTCTACTTAGTTGATGATTTAGGGGAAATTTTTGTAGAAATCTTGGGTTTAGGGTTACAGCGATTTGATAAAATTGAACACGATAAAAGTATAATTCCTTACTATCTTAAGAATTGGCTGTATCAATTACAGTGGCAACCTAAAATCGTGGAACACACGATTAAACCACTAACAAGTAATTATGCAGGCAAATGGTTGATTTTTGTAGAGAGTGACAAAAATTTGGGTAAAGAATTAGTTGCTTTATTCCAATCCTCCAATCATAGCTATATAGTTGTTTCCCCTGGTTCTAGTTATAGTATTTCTTCAGATAAAACACAAGCTTGGATTGATCCAGAGAATTTTGAGGATTATCAGAAGTTATTGCATTATGTTGGTAGCGATCATCAAATACCCTGTCGTGGAATAATACACTTGTGGAGTTTAAACACCGAACTGGCAAACAATAATATCAATACTCTAGATACTTCTCAAAAGTTAGGTTATCAAAGCATACTTTTGCTATTGCAAAGCTTAAATAGTATTACATGGTTAGAGACACCGAAAATCTGGCTAATAACCCGTGGCGCTCAACCAGTGAAGGCAAATGTAACAGATATCAATTTAGCATCATCCCTGCTTTGGGGCATGGGTAGAGCGATGGACTTAGAACATCCTGAATGGTTTGGTGGTTTGATTGATTTAGATCCTGAAGCACCCATAGAAGAAACTTCTATTTTATTTCAAAGTATTTGCCAATCAGATGCAGATAAACAAATTGCTTTCAGAGATGGAAAGTGTTATGTGCCGCGTTTAATACGTCAGCCCATCTCAGAAAAACCCATGCGTTCGTTCCAATGGCGCTTAAATGCTAGTTATCTGATCACCGGTGGACTTGGCGATTTGGGGCTGCAAGTTGCGCGTTGGATGGTACAGGAAGGAGCTAAAAACTTAATATTATTAGGGCGTACAAAACTGCCTCCCGCCTCTGAATGGAAGCAAATAACGGCAGATAGCCATATAGCAAATAAAATTATAGCAATTCAAGAATTGCAAAAACTGGGAGCAAATGTCATTTATGCTTCTGTCGATGTTGGCAACGAAAAAGAAATATCATCTTTTATTCAGCAAATTAAGCAAGATAAATTTCCTCAAATTCGTGGTATAGTTCATCTAGCTGGAGAATTGCGTGACGGAACAATACTAAAGCTCAATAAAACTACATTTGCAGAAGCCTTACACCCTAAAGTATTAGGAGCTTGGCTATTACACAAACTATTTGCAGATGCAGATATTGACTTTTTCGTATTATTCTCTTCAGCGGCTTCATTATTGGGTTCACCAGGACAAGCTAATTATACTGCTGCCAATACCTTTCTTGATGCTTTATCTCACTATCGCCATGCTCAAGGGAAACCTGCAATTAGTATTAACTGGGGAGCTTGGGCTGAAACAGGTATGGCAGTTAGGACAAAAGCATCTGGTTATTTTGACCCCAGTATATTAGGTAGTATGACAACTCAGCAAGGGTTGGCAGCATTTAACTATCTTTTACAACAAAATTTACCCCAAGTTGGTGTATTACCTATTAACTGGGCACAATGGCAGCAAGTTTATCCAAGTTTGAGCCAATCACCATTGTTTACATATGTTTTAAACTTAAGGCTTAATACAACAACCAGCGTACTGACAAGAGATACTATCTTAGCTGCAAAACCACAAGAGCGGCTTTCCATGATAGAAACTTTTATGCATCAAGAAGTAGCTAAAGTTTTAAGAATTTTACCCTCAAAACTTGATATTCATTTACCTCTGAATCAATCAGGGTTAGATTCTCTTATGGCTCTAGAATTGAAAAATAATATCGAGGCTGCTCTAGGAATTCTAGTACCTTTAGTGAAATTTATTGAGGGTAATAGTACTGCACAGCTTGCCATAGAAACGCTCGAAGAACTAATGGTAACAAGCAAAAAAATAAATGAGAAAGTTCAAGCAGAAAAGTTGCTTGCAGAACTTGAATATTTATCAGATACCGAAGTAAACGAACTACTTAATAAATTAGTTTTAGAAGAGGAAGATTCATGAGCGACTCCACTAAAAATACTGCAAATCTGCCACCGGACGAGAAGAGAGCTTTATTAGCAAAAATGTTAAGGGAAAAAGCTGAAACAGAACAAACACAATCAACAAAAACGGCTACTAAATTGCCCAGAATTGTACCTAATCCAAAGGAACGTTACAAACCATTTCCCCTGACAGATATTCAACAAGCATACTGGATTGGTCGTATGGGTGCTTTCCAGGGGGGAAATGTAGCCATTCATGCTTATATGGAAATTGAAAATACTAGTCTTGATTTAGTATCTTTAAATATCGCTTGGCAGCAATTAATTGAGCGTCATGATATGCTACGGTCAATTGTGCTTACAGATGGACAGCAACAGATATTGGCACAAGTTCCTCCTTACGAAATCAAAATCTTCGATTTACGGAACCAAGACCCTGCTGTAGTAGAAGACCATCTTTTAGTTACACGGCAGCGTTTATCTCATCAAGTACTACCATCTGAAAAATGGCCTCTATTTGAGATTTGTGCTTCTCGCTTAGATGATTCTTTGATTCGGCTCCATATTAGTATCGATGCCTTAAATATTGATATTGGGAGTTTTATGATCCTTATCCGAGAATGGGTACAAGTTTATCAAAATCCTGATATATCGCTTACTCCTTTAGAATTATCCTATCGAGATTATGTCTTGGCTTTAGAGGCTCTACGTGATTCAGACCTGTATCAAAAGTCATTAAATTATTGGCGCTCTCGCTTAGTTAGCCTTCCTCCAGCACCCGATTTACCATTTATTCAACTTAGTCAAAATACAGAGTCTTCTCAATTTTGCCGCTTCAGCTATCAACTAAATAAAGAAGCCTGGCAACGTTTAAAAGCACACGCTAGCCAAGCAGGATTAACCCCATCCGGAATATTACTAGCTGCCTACAGTGAAGTATTAACAATATGGAGTAGAATAGACCATTTTACCCTTAATGTGACGCTATTTAATCGTCTACCAGTCCATCCTCAAATCAATGACATTTTGGGCGATTTTACTTCAATTATTTTACTAGAAATAGATAATTCCGTCACAGATAACTTTATCACTCGCGCCCAAAAAATTCAAAGACAGCTTTGGAACGATTTAGAGCATCGTTTTGTGAGTGGAATTCAAGTATTACGAGAGCTAACCCATCATCTAGGGAAAACTGGTGAAGCTATCATGCCGATTGTATTTACCAGTGCGCTTGACTCGATTGGTAGTAGCCAAGGTTTAAATTCTTTAGCTCAACTTGGTGAAAAAGTCTATAGTATTAGCCAAACTCCTCAAGTCTGGTTAGATCACCAGGTATTTGAAGAAGATGGAACACTATTATTTAATTGGGATGCATTTGAAGCTATCTTCCCTGAAGGTCTACTTCAATATATGTTTGATGCTTACTGCCAACTACTTCAGAATTTAGCCAATAAGCCTACCATTTGGACGGAAGCCAATAATTGCTTAATACCATCTGCACAACTACAAAAAATAGCATTGCTCAATGGGGTTGAAGCTGATATCCCTGAAGAACTTTTACATACTTTATTTAGCCGACGAGCAAATCAACAGCCCAACTATCCAGCCATAATCACAACTAATTTGACTCTTAGCTATGAAGAAGTAGATTGCTACTCTAACCAAGTAGGTTCACAATTACGTAACTGGGGGGCACGTCCCAATACCTTAGTAGCAATCGTCATGGATAAAGGCTGGGAGCAAATTGTTGCAGTTTTGAGTATTCTTAAATCTGGTGCGGCTTATCTGCCTATTGACCCTAACATTCCTAACGATCGCCTCTTATTATTATTAGGCAACGGAGAAGTCAATATTGTACTGACTCAATCTTCGATAGACAATAAAATTCCCTGGCCCGCTCACATACATAAAATATATATAGATCAGCAACCCTTAGATGATATTAAACATCCACCGCTTAAACCTATCCAGAAACCCGAAGATTTAGCCTACGTCATTTATACATCCGGATCTACAGGACTTCCAAAAGGAGTCATGATTGAACATCGTAACGTCGTTAATAGAATTACTGATATTAATCAACGTTTTGGCATCAACCCAGGCGATCGAGCCTTAGCCCTCACATCTCTGCATCATGACCTATCAGTTTATGATATATTTGGCATTCTAACTGCTGGTGGAACTCTTGTTTTACCTGATGCCGGATTAACACGCGATCCGTCCCATTGGGTAAAATTAATATACCAAGAAAAAGTGACATTTTGGAACTCTGTGCCAGCATTTATGCAAATGTTGGTAGAGCATTTAGAAAATATACCTAATTTTCAAGACCATTTACTTCGTTCTTTACGCTTAGTTATATTATCCGGAGATTGGATTCCTGTCACACTACCTGACAGGCTCAGATCCTTAATTAATAGCGTTCAAGTTATTAGTGCGGGTGGGCCTACAGAAACAACTGTTTGGGATATTTGCTACCCAATTGTAACTGTAGATCCCAATTGGAAAAGTATTCCTTATGGTTGTCCCTTAACCAATGCCCGTTATTATATATTGAATGAAAAATTAATGCCTTGTCCTGTTTGGGTAGCTGGGCAGCTTTATATCGGCGGTGCAGGATTAGCAAGGGGTTATTGGCGCGATTCAGAAGAAACCAACAAAAAATTTATTCATCATCCCAAAACAGGTGAACGATTATACAACAGTGGCGATTTAGGAAAACTTCTTCCAGATGGAAATATTGAATTTTTAGGCAGAGAAGACTTCCAAATTAAACTTCGCGGTTATAGAGTAGAACTGGGTGAAATTGAAAAGGTTCTCTGTCAGCATCCAGAAGTAGAAAGCGTCGTAGTTACAATTACGGGTAGTCCCGGTAATGAAAGCCTAATTAGCTATATTGTTCCTAAGGATAAGCAACTAATAACCAACGAATTACAAATTCAAATTAAGCAGAAACTACCAGAAAACTTTAATCAGCAACAGGAAAAAAATATTATTCTTGATCCTTTGAAAAGGCTTGAGTTTAAAATTAAACAGCCTGGATTAAGACAAGACCTAAATAAATCATATGTCAATCTCTCCAAGCCTGAACTCACTGAAGAATTGAAACTAAAATATATCCAACGCCGCAGTTATCGAGAATTTTTAAGCAGCCTTATTTCCCTTCATCAGTTTAGCGAATTATTAAGTTGTCTATACAATATAGAAATAGATGCTTTACCTAAATATCAATATGCTTCTGCTGGGGGTTTATATCCAGTACAAACTTACCTCTATATCAAGCCTAACCGAATCGAAGGGCTCAAAGCAGGAATTTACTATTATCACCCTAAAGAACACTGTCTTCTTATCATCTCCGAATGCATCTTAACTAGCGAAGACATACATAGTTCAATCAATCGTGATGCATTTGAGGAATCAGCATTTTCTGTCTTTTTCATTGGACGAATGAATGCAATCACCCCTATGTATGGTAATTTATCCAAAGAATTTTGTTTACTTGAAGCTGGCTATATATCTCAATTACTGATGACTATAGCTTCAAGTCATAAAATTGGGCTTTGCCCAATAGGTGGAATAAATTTTGAAAAAATTCGCGATTTATTTCTCCTAGAAGAAAATGATATTTTTCTACATTCCTTAGTAGGAGGATTAATTAATTTTCAACCTAAAGTAAAGCAACCATTTAATACACAATTGTCCCTAAAGGATTCACCTCAAGTATTTAAGAAGAACAATTTTTTAGATATCGATTTAAAAAAATTATTACGGCAAAAGCTACCGAATTATATGGTTCCTTCACATCTAATATTTATAGATAGTCTTCCACTAAATCCAAATGGGAAAGTAGATCGTAAATCCCTACCGCTACCAAAGTATCTTAATATTAACCTTGATGAAATGGAAAATATAGCACAACCTAATACTCAAATTATGGAAAATCTTAAAGGGATTTTTCAAGAAGTATTAGAATTAAAGAATATTGGAATTCATGATAATTTCTTTGATTTAGGCGCAAATTCAATACATATTGTTAAAGCCCATAATAAATTGCAAAACATTTTTAATAAAAACATTCCAATAATTGAACTTTTCCAGTATTCAACATTAAATTCTTTAGCCCAATACCTGAGTCAAAAAATAGAAGAAAAGCAAATTTTGCAAGAAGCTGATCAAAGGGGTGAAGCTCGTAGAGAAGCCAGTAAGCGCCGTAAAAAATCTATCTAGCCATAAAAAAATTAAATTATAATAACCAAGAGTATGAATATGCATGAGAATTCAAATGAACTCTTTGAGTATCCTAACGAGATAGCTATTATTGGTATATCTGGGCGTTTTCCCGGAGCTAAGAATATTGAAGAATTTTGGCAAAATTTAAAAAATGGAGTTGAATCAATAACTTTCTTCTCTGACGAAGAACTTCAATCAGTAGGAGTAGAAAATAGCGATTTAGCTGACCCTAACTATGTGAAAGCAGAACCCGTGTTAGCAGATATTGACTTATTTGATGCAGCATTTTTCGGTTTTAGTCCCAAAGAAGCAGAAATTACAGACCCCCAGCATCGCCTCTTTCTAAATTGTGCTTGGGAGGCTTTAGAGGATGCGGGTTATAATTCTGAATCATATAAAGGTTCTATTGGTATTTATGCAGGTACAGGAATGAGCAGTTATTTGTTCTTCAATCTTTACCCTAACCATGAACTAATAAAATCTGTAGGAAAACTTCAAACTATCATTGGTAATGATAAGGATTATTTAGTTACCCGTGTATCCTACAAACTAAATCTAAAAGGACCTAGCGTCAGCGTTCAAACTGCTTGTTCTTCATCATTAGTATCTGTACACCTAGCTGCTCAAAGTTTGCTAAATAATGAGTGCGATATGGCTTTAGCCGGTGGTGTTAGAATTTCTTCACCCCCTAAAACTGGTTATCTTTATGAGAAAGGTTCTATTCTCTCTCCTGATGGACATTGCAGAGCATTTGATGCTGAAGCACAAGGAACAATTTTCGGTAGTGGTGTTGGAGTCGTAGTCCTAAAGCGTTTAGCTGATGCTATAAACGATGGTGACTCAATTTATGCTGTTATTAAAGGTTCAGCCGTCAATAATGATGGCTCCTTAAAAATTGGTTACACAGCACCTAGTATTGATGGTCAAGCAAAAGTAGTTGCAGAAGCTTATGCCGTAGCAGGGGTAAAACCGAAATCAATCACTTATATTGAAGCGCATGGTACAGGAACACCACTAGGTGATCCTATCGAAATATCTACTCTTACTCAAGTTTTTCAAACTAGTACTAAGGTTAAACAATTTTGTGCTATTGGTTCAGTCAAGACCAATGTTGGACACCTAGAAGCTGCCGCAGGTATCACGAGTTTAATTAAAACAGTTTTAATGATGAAGCATAAATTAATTCCACCCAGTTTGAATTTTCAGCATCCTAACCCGAGAATTGACTTTAATAACAGCCCGTTTTATGTGAATACTAAATTGAAAAGATGGGAAGTTAACCAAGGCAAACGACTAGCAGGAGTAAGTTCCTTTGGAATTGGTGGTACAAATGTTCATCTTGTTCTTGAGGAAGCCCCTGTAATAGATGAATCCTCTCTAAAAATAAGACCAAAGAAACTATTATTGTTATCTGCTAAAACTAGCTCTGCGCTAGAAAAAGCAACCAAGAATTTAGCTATATATTTAAAACAATATCCTGAAATTAATATTGCTGATGTAGCCTATACGTACCAAGTAGGACGAAGAGCCTTCAATTATAGACGAATGCTAGTTTGTGATAATATAAGCGATGCTGTCAACATATTAGAGCCAATTAATACAGATAGAGTGTATACAAGTTATGAAGAGTTAAAACAGCAGTCAATTATATTTATGTTTCCAGGACAAGGTTCACAATATGTGAATATGGCTCTGGAACTTTATAAATTTGAACCAACTTTCCGCAAACATATAGATATATGTGCAGAATTACTTAAGACTGATTTAGGTCTAGATTTAGGTGATATACTATATCCAAGTGTAAGTGAAAGCGAAAACGCAAGACATAAGTTACGCACCACTGCCATAGCACAACCTGCACTTTTTGTAGTTGAATTTGCACTAGCACAACTATGGATAGAGTGGGGTGTATGTCCCAATGCAATGATTGGTCATAGCGTAGGCGAATATGTGGCAGCTTGCCTAGCTGATGTTTTGAGTTTAAAGGATGCTTTAACCTTAATAGCTGCTCGTGGTCGGTTAATGCAGCAAGTGCCTACTGGAGCTATGCTGAGTATTGCTATTTCGGAAGAAGAAATAACACGATTTTTAGAAACTAGCGAACTTTCTTTAGCTGCAAATAATGCCCCTAATCTTTGTGTAGTTTCGGGAGCAGAACATCATATAGCTGAACTAGAGCAAAAAATGAAGAATGAAAATATTACTTGCCGTCGCTTAAACGCTTCCCATGCTTTTCATTCTAATAGTATGGACTTAATTTTAGAAACTTTCACTTGGTTAGTCAGTAAAATTAAGCTGTCTTCTCCTCAAATCCCCTACATTTCTAATGTAACTGGTACTTGGATTACTGCCTCAGAAGCAACAGATCCCAATTATTGGAGCAAGCATTTACGCCAAACAGTGCGTTTTATGGAAGGTATCCAGACATTGATGCAAGCACAAAACCCTATTTTACTGGAGGTTGGTCCTGGTTCAACATTAAGTACGTTGACTAAGTTAACTCTAGGAAAATCAACAGCATCAAATGTACTGTATTCGATACGTCATCCTCACGATCAGCAATCAGACATAACATTATTGCTAAATACCTTAGGTCAACTATGGTTAAAGGGAATTAACATCAATTGGTCTAAATTTTATACTCATGAGCAACGCCACCGTATTTCATTACCAACTTATCCATTTGAGCAGCAACGATATTGGATTAATCCGCCAGCTATGAATCATAATCATAGCCACCAGATAGAATGCGAGCAAAAAATAGAAGATACTTATTCTTCAGATATAAAGAACACATCACTATATTCAAGACCAAACTTACATAATACGTACGTCGCACCTCTTAGCGAAATAGAACAAAAAATAGCCGAAATATGGCAAAATTTACTAGGTGTCAACCAAATCGGTATTCACGATAATTTCTTTGAATTGGGAGGGAATTCTTTAATTACAACTCAATTTATCACCCAAGTACTCAATATTTTTGATGTTGAACTTCCTCAACGTTCTTTATTGGAATCACCAACCATTGCAAAATTGGCTGAATTAGTTAATAGGCTTCAAAGAAAATATCCGGAAAATCATCCATTAAATAATAATTCTATAGATTTTTTAAAGGACTCGTTGTTAGATCAAAATATTAAACTTCAAGGAATTTATTTTGAGCCAGTAGCAAATCAATTAGATAATATTCTTCTAACTGGAGCAACGGGTTTTTTGGGAGCATTTTTATTATCTGAGCTTTTAAAACAGACGGAGGGACATATTTACTGTTTAATCCGTTCGCATAATATTAGAGAATCCAAACAGAAAATTAGACGGAATTTAGAGTATTATGGGCTTTGGCAGCGTGGTTTTAGTACTAGAATTATTCCTGTAATCGGTGATTTATCTCGTCCTTTTTTAGGGCTTACGTCTAAGCAATATCAAAAGCTTGCTAGTCAGATTGATACCATTTACCATAATGCGGCAATAGTTAATTTTACTTATCCATACTCCTTTCTCAAATCAAGCAATGTTTTAGGAACTCAAGAAATTATTAAGTTAGCTGCTCAATTTAAGGTTAAACCAGTACATTTTACTTCTTCAATTGCTGTATTTGAATCAGTTACTACCTCTGAAGCTCCTATTATTCATGAAAACTATGACTTGGATAAAGTTCAAGGACTTTTTAGAGGTTATGCTCAAAGCAAATGGGTTGCTGAAAAATTAATTGTATCAGCACGTTCTAGAGGTATTCCTACTACTATATATAGGCCAGGAAATTTAGGAGGTCATAGTCAAAATGGCATAGGTAATACAAATGATTTTATCTGGAGAATGATAAAAAGCTGTATCCAGTTGGGTATTGCACCAGATTTAGATACTCTAATAGACATAACCCCTGTAAATTATGCAAGCAGTGCTATTGTTTATCTTTCGCGACAGCTAGATTCTTTAGAAAAAACATTTCACTTAGTCAATCCTCAACCTGTTAATTGGAATGATATTATTAACTGGATGATAGATTTTGGCTATGCTATTGAAAAAATTTCATATACACAGTGGCAAACAAAACTAATTCAAAACATCAATATTACTGATAATAATGCATTATATCCATTAGCCTCCCTATTTTTTGGCACAGTAAATATGTCTGAAACAGAAATATTTGCACAAATTCAAAGGCCTCAATTAGGTTGCCAAACTACTCTCCAGAGTTTAACAGGATCTTCTATAACCTGCCCGACAGTAAACGTTGATTTATTAACAGCATATTTTTCACATTTTATTGATAGTGGATTTATTAATCCTCCCACTGTAATTAAGGAGCAGAATTACAATTACTTATCTGTGTAGAAACCATGTGAATTTGTCTAAAAATTTCGATGGAGTGTTTGATATGACAAACTCAGTTTTACTAACAAAACAGTCTGCCTGGTCATTTTTCTATCGGTTCGGTCTTTTTGACCCTGTTATTCCTATTAACTATGACCTTTCAATCAAAGGTGCTTTTGAAGCTTTAGCTCCCAAAGTATCAGATCGAATAATTGATGTTGGTTGTGGTAATGGCCGTCTTATCCACCATGCCCGTTCATGGTTAAATGAAGGTGGACGCTTGGTTGGTGTAGAAATTAGCCAAGGTGGTGCTGACTATGCTCGATATCGTGCCGAAAAATTTGGTTGTGCAGATAGGGTCACTATTAAGCAAGGTGATATGCGCCACCTTAAAGATTTAAACTTAGGCTTTTTTGAAGGTGCGGTAGCTCATTTTTCCGTTTATATGCTTGCGACTCAATCTGAGCGGCGGGGAGTAATCAAAGAAATAAGTAGTTTACTTAAGCCTGGAGCTAAACTTGTACTTGCTGTACCTAGTGAGAATTGGGCTGTTAAAAATATCTTTACCCATGCTCGCAAAGTTGAATCAGAGCGTCATGATGTCAATTGGTTGTACAAAATATTCCGCCAGTGGGTCATTTATCCTCTGACTGCAACTGGATTCAGTGACCTTGAAAAAGGACTCGATAAAGATATTTTCCACCGATACACACCTGAAGAAATTCGCGAACACTTGGTTAATGGAGGATTTGAAGAGATAGAAATTGAATCTATATATGGTGGGAATGGCTATCGTGCTATAAGTAAAAAAATTTAAAGTCACAACATTTTTATAGCAATCCTAAATCAGTAGGTCAGTACATCAGAGCGACCGTATCATATTAACAAAAGTAGTTTATTGTCAATAAGCTCAAGAATAGTCGCATTAATTGTTGCTTACAGCACTTCCGCCTGCTATGAGGTACGCACACAGTCTCAAAAGTTAGGATAGGAAAGGGATATGGGGAAAATTGTGCTTCATAATAGTCGGAAGTGCTGTATTGAGACACATTTAATGATCGCTTTGAGTTTGGGAAACTAAGCCAAACGAGAAATGCTGATTTTTTCGTTGGTTCTTAACCTTGGCTGTGATCAAGAGTAATTTAGATGCGTTTGCCCTGGTCGGTACATAAAACAACTAGACGTAAGCACCCGCGCCTGAGGGCAGATGTCTGCTTGAATGACACAACTAAAAAGCTGGAATGCGACTTTAGCTGCTCCACTTCATTCAGGCAAAGCTTCAAGCATTAGGGCCTGTTGAACTACTATATGTCAATCCGCCGATTTTACGGCCATCATTGAAACTGTTGTTAGTGGGAGTGAGCATATCGAATGCGGCTGTTGACATACATTCCAAAACCTTTGAGATGTACTTCTGGCTTTAAATTATGCGTAAGGATTCAGGTAGCGGAGTATTTGTAAATGAGGTGCGTAGCGCCAGACTATGTTTGAGGAAAAAAATGTTAATGTTGTGGATACATTTTTAGTCAAGGTAAAAGAAAGTCATGAAAGCACATAATTTCTGGCATCCTGTTTTAAAAACTAAAGATATAAAACGTCAACCGGTGAGTGTAAATTTTTGTGGAAAGGAATTAGTTATTTTTCGGAGTGAAAATGGAATATTAGGAGCATTAGAAGATTGTTGCCCACACCGCAGAATGCGATTGAGCAAAGGAACTGTCAGGGGAAATCGTCTAGTTTGCCCTTATCATGGCTGGAATTATGATCGAGATGGGAAAGGAACCAGCCCTAGTACTTCAGGACTACGTCCATGTGTTAAATCTTATGATATTGCCGAGAAATACGGGGCAATCTGGGTAAAAGAACTTCATTCTACTGCAGAATTACCAGTAATAGTTAATCCTGAATTCCATCAAGTTTGTACCTTACATTACCGTATTCAAGCGCCTCTAGAACTATTAGTAGATAACTTTTCTGAGATTGAGCATAGTTGTACAACTCATATTTTTCTTGGACACGATTTAGAGGGAATATCTCAGGTTGAGAGTTATCTTGAGGTTACAGAGGATGCAGTACGAATTATTAATAAGGGGCCACAAAGGAAAATACCCAGATTTTTAGAATTGCTACTAGGTTACAAACGTGATAGTTTGTTTGTAGGCGAGTTAGAGGTTCTGTTTTCTCCAGTACATATCAACATAAAAAATTATTGGATTTCTCCCAATGACTCGGAATTCAGAAAAGGAGAGGCACAAGGCGCTGTATTTTTTAACCCAGTTAATGACCAAGAAACAGAAATGATGATGTTTTCTTTTATGTCCTCAGAATTAGCCGTATTTAGCCGTTTTTTAAATCCTTTAGCAACATTTTTATTAGATTATGAAACCAAGTTAGATAAAAAAATGCTCGAAGGAATAACAAATAAAAATATTAGTATTGTAGGAATGCAGTTAGGGCGTTTTGATAAAGTATTAAAGCTAACTCGTGAACGTATAAAAAGCCTTTATTGGCAAAAAGACGTTATTTCTTTACGCTAAGTTTTTTGTAGTTTCTTTGATTTAAGGCTAAGGTTAAAATAAAACTATTTTTTTAAAATAGTTACTAAATCTTGATTGAGTTTGTATTAGTAAAAGTAGGTTCTATATCTGGAGTTAAATCTTTTAGCTAATGATTATTCGTGTGGGGAAAATATTATTTTTTAGTTGTTTGTTCCTGAATATTTTAAGTACTGCTGTTTTAGCATTTGAATTAGAAGTTGAAAATAATATCGTCAAGGATAAATTCTCAGATATCCCACTCAAGAATATTCAGACTCAAGCTCAAGTTGAATTAGAGCCTCTTGATAATGATTCTAGTACTGCGGCTGACAAAGTAACTTCTGTCTCTCAATTTTCAGATGTGCAACCTAGTGATTGGGCTTTTCAAGCTCTGCAATCTTTGATTGAACGTTACGCACTGATAGCTGGTTACCCTAATGGTAAATTTCAAGGTAACAGAAGTTTGAATCGTTACGAGTTTGCAACAGCTTTAAGGCTAGCTCTAAAGCAACTTAACAAAAAGTTAGCAACAGATAGTGGAAGTTTAGCTAATAAAGATACTTTAGATACTGTACAGCGATTGCAAAGAGAATTTGCATTGGAACTTAAATATTTAGTAGGTAGTATAAACATCATAGATGACAATATTAGCCAACTAGAAGCTAGGCAGTTTTCGACTAAAATTAAATTTAATGGTGAAGCTAGTTTTGCAGTTTCTGATATTTTCAGAAAAAGTAACTCAAGTTCAACTGTTCTTTCCTATGTGGCTTATCTAGACTTTGCGTCTAGCTTTTCTGGTAGAGATAGGTTAATTTCTAGTTTTAGATATGGTTCTAATCTAGAACTTAACCAAAGGTTAAATAGGTTTACCCCTTTTAGAACAGCCATTGTTCCTAGTTTTCAAGGGACTCTTATAACAGAAGCATACGGAACCAATAATCAACTGGAACTAGATAAGTTAGTTTATGATTTTCCTATAGGTGATAGAATACAGGCTGTCTTAATGGCTACAGGTGGGCGCCATGAGTATTATACCCCTAGCATTAATCCTTTTTTCGATGATAATGAACGGGGTAGCGGAGCCATTTCTGCATTTGGGCAACGTAACCCAATTTATCGTTTTGGTAGTGGTGGTTTTGGTGTTGGTATGAAAGTTAGATTAACTGACTCAGTTTTGTTGAGCGCAGGTTACCTCAGCAATGAAGCCAACGATCCAAATACAGGAATTTTTCAGGGTAACTATAGCGCTTTAGGACAAATTACTTTTACGCCCAGTGAACAGTTGCAGTTTGGTTTTACTTATATTAATAGTTATTTTGGTAATCCTAGAGTAGGTCCTTTACCTGCACCTCTGGTTGGTAGCTTTCAAGCCAGTAATCCTAACGTATTTTTAGGACGGAGGTTTAGCCCAGCTATTACAAGTTCATACGGTTTTCAAGCTAACTTTCAGGTTACTGATAACTTTTATCTTGGTGGTTGGGCTGGATTTACAGATAGTCGTATCTTTCAGGTCGGCGACGCTCAACTTTTAAACTGGGCTATCACGCTTGCTTTTCCTGATTTGGGTAAATCAGGTAGTCTCGGTGGTATTATTATTGGACAGGAACCTACTCTTATAGGTCTTCAATCTGGTAGTAATCTTAGGGAAATATCTATTGAAGATGACGATATGTCATTACATCTTGAAGGTTTCTATAAGTATCAACTTAATGATTTCATTTCTATTACGCCTGGAATTATCTGGATTACTGCACCTAATCAGAGTAATGAAAATGATGATTTTGTGATTGTTACTCTTAGAACTACATTTAAGTTTTAAAAGGTTAATCAATTAATCAATTTTATAAGAAAGGATTTTTTTTGAAAACATTGACGTGGCTTCTAATTATTGTGTTAAATCTTATTAATTCGGTACTGCTCTTATCCAAGGTTCTATTATAAAAGCTTGATGGTGTAGTTTAGTTTAGAGTTTTAAATTCAAATGCAATCTCAATCCCCTATTATTAAGTCTATTGAAAAATCACCTTCAAAGATAGATGACAAGTGGTTTAGATATTCAGTACGAGTACAGCCTCATCATACGGATTATGCTGGTGTCGTTTGGCATGGTTCTTACATCAACTGGATGGAAGAGGCACGGATAGAATATTTGCACTCTATTGGAATCGATCATGCGAAACTGACTAGCTTAGGTTGTGATTTACCTGTTGTTGATTTATCAGTTCGCTATCATCGGCCTATGCGGATGGGAATGGTAGCTGTTGTCCGAACCTGTATGAAATCTAAAGTAAGTGGGATAAGGCTTGATTGGGACTATACAATTCAATCGTTAGAAGAGCAAGAAACCTATGTAACAGCACAATTGACTTTAGTGCTAATTAATACGCAAAAAGGAACGATTATGCAACATTTACCATTAGAAATAGAGAAATTGTTAAAGACTAAATCTAGTTAAGTTAGATTTTTATAAATGCGACTCTTAAACTCCTTTGTTTCTGGGGATAAGGAGAGAGTCGCTCCTATTTTCATTAACGGTTAACTGTTGGCTGAATTTCAGTAAACATTAACACTCAATAGGAAATCCCTACTTAAAGCCAGAGGATTAGCTTGATTTTTAATACTGTTTCAAAGGTTAATATTCATGGAAATGCCAATCGATAATTATATCAATATAGAAGGTATTAACACTCGCTACTGGAAAGTTGGTGAGCATGGAACACCTATTATACTTATTCATGGGGCTGGTGCATCAATAGATTACTGGTACAAAAACATATTTATCTTAGGGCAAAATCATGTAGTTTATGCTCTGGACTGGGTAGGCTCAGGCAAGACTGATAAACCTGAAAAAACATATAACTATGATGATTTAGCAAATTTTGTAATCCAGTTTATGGATACAATAGGTGTGTCAAATGCCACTGTGTTAGGAGCATCTGCGGGTGGAATTATTGCACTAAAATTGGCATTAGCTTTTCCCAAAAAAGTAAATAAATTAGTTTTAATTGGCAGCGCTGGTTTAGGCAAAGCCGTAGGTTTAGGAATGCGTATTTCATCCATACCGGGAATTGGCGAAGCTCTTAATAAACCAAGTCTTGCTACTACTAAATTTCTGATTCGGCAGTGTGCCCACTATCCAGAAAACTTTCTCAATGATGAATTTGTGAACCTTGTATACCAAAATCTACCCTTAGAAGTTTTAAAATTTCAATTACGCCTTTTTCGGACAACTGCAAATTTCTGGGGAATGAAACCAGAATTTTTAAAAAATATTTGTGATTTTTTGACACAAATTCAAGCCCCTACACTTATAATCTGGGGAAAACAAGATCAAGTTATACCAGTTAGCTATGCAGAAAGCACTGCTAGTAAAATTCCTGATAGCAAACTACACCTATTTAACAACTGTGGTCATTGGCCATATCTGGAATATCCTGATGATTTCAATCACTTAGTCCTTGAGTTTCTAAAATAATTAAGGGTTTACTTCTAAGCTCGACTTTATTCATTTGTGATGAGAGCGGTTTTTTTTGGAGATAACCAACAATGAAACAGGTGTTTTATACCAGTTTTGTATAAAGATGTATAGAAAGAATCTCATTGCCTACGGTACTTCCTCGCAAGTTTGGGGAGGTTGGGAGGGATCAAAGTAATGTGCAGCTTCACAGAGAATTGGTACTAAAGATAAATTATACTAAAGACCTTAAAACTTAAGTATATGCAAATTCGGTGAAACTAACAGCGTAAAGCTCACAAGGCTTAAGCTAAAATTTGAAGACATTACCACCTTATAAGCGAATGAAAAAAGCATATCTAATGATTTAAGGTGGGAACAGTGGCAATCTTAAACCTTTGCTCAAGTTGTCTGTCATCTCCGGTTAGATTTTCAAATCAGTCTGTATCAAGTATTGCTATCTCAGCTTAATATACTGTTGTTGCCCCTACCGTATTTAAGGACTGGCTCATGACCACGTTCATTAGGCTGTCTAGCAGACGATCGCGTGATAAAAATGTAAGTTCTTTTCCATACAAAATTTCTTGTACAATCACGTAAGATACCAACGAACCAAAAAAAATGTGAGCCATTGCTTCTGGATCGGTAATTCCTAATTCTGGATGAGATGCGAAATACTGACTGAGAATTTGCCGACCACGCTGTACAACAGTTTGGGTATAAAGTTTGGCTAATTCCGGAAAGTTCTGTGACTCGGTGATAATCAAACGCAACAATGCCAAATAATCGGGATTATCAGCGACTTTAGTTAAATAGATTTCAGCAACTTGACGCAACAAAATTGCTGGTTCACCGTGCAATTCTTCTGTGCAAAAAATACTTTGAAAACAAGCGAGCGTCAACCGTTCTATCAACGCTTTAAACAGTCTTTCTTTATCTTGAAAGTGACTGTATACGGTTTGCTTCGACACTCCAGCTGACGCGCTGACACGATCCATACTTGTTCTAGCGTAACCCTCCTTCAAAAATACCCGTATAGCTCCTTGCAAGATTTGCTCTTGCTTTGGAGTGATAACAGGTAAAGGATTTTCTAGTTGGGAACTAGGGTTTTTGAACATGAAGAGTAAATTTTTTGACGCATATCTTGTAAGATTATACTATACAGTCTAGTATGATGACGAAGAATTCAAAATTCTCGATTCTTGTCTATAAAATATTTTTCACAATCCAGGGTGCTACCATGACTCAGACTATCCCAACATCCCCGGAAAATCTCAAAGATGCCCCAATATTAAAACAGCAGCACCGCAAAAAACCGATTCCTTTAATGATCGGGGCGCTGCTGGTGGTCGGTGGCATTGGTTACGCTGTGTGGCGTAGTCAACCGCAAGTATCAGCAAATGTATTGCAAGTTAGCGGACGGATTGAGGGTTATGAAACCGAGATTGGGATCAAGCGTTCTGGAAGAATAGAGTCAATTGTCGTGCGGGAAGGGGCAGCAGTAAAAAAGGGGCAAGAGTTAATTAAGTTAGACGACACAGACGATCAATTGCTGCAACAACAACTGCTTGGTGCTCAAGCAAGAGTAACATCTGCTAAGTATGATGAACAGCAGGCAATTTCAGATGTCGAGCGAGTCACCAGAGAAATTCAGGAAATTAACAGCCAAATTAACGAAGCCAAACTGAATTTGCAACAGTCTCAAGGGGATACCGAAGGAAGGATTGAGCAGGCACTAGCAAATGTGGCAGCAGCTAGAGCCACATTAGTGCAAGCACAAGCGCAAGTTAAACAGGCAGCAGCAGAAATTAATTTAGCAAAAATCAACCGCGATCGCTATGCCCAATTAGTCAAAGAAGGGGCGATCAATCAACAACAATTCGATCAAGCGCAAACTACCCTAGATACAGCAATAGCAACCCTAGAAGCACGACAGGCAGCAGTTAATGCCGAACGCCAACAATTAAAGGCTACATCAGGGGCGTTAACTCAAGTTAAAACTACAGGTTTCAATCCTGACATTCGCAATGCCCAGTTAACAGCATTAGTCAGAAAGCAGCAGCAAAGTTATGCTCAACTTAAGTCTGCACAAGCGAAAGTCAACTCTGCCCGTGCCAAAGTTAAAGATGCCCAAGCATCAAATCAGCAAATTCTCACGCAGATTGCAGACTCCAAAAAAGATTTAAATGTAGTCAGCCCCCTAGATGGAGTAGTTACAGTCCGGAGTGTCGAACCAGGCGCAATAGTTAGCAGTCAGACTAATATTTTGACAATTGTTGACCCCAAAACAGTGTATTTTAGAGGTTTTATTCCCGAAGGTGATATTGGCAAAGTGCGTCTAGGACAAACAACAAAAATCTTCATTGATTCTGCGCCGGACAAACCATTAGAAGGTAAAGTAATTGCGATCGATCCGCAAGCTTCATTTACACCAGAAAATATTTACTTTCAAAAAGATCGAGTCAGACAAGTAGTAGGGATTCGGATCAAAGTTCAAAACCCTGATAGCTGCTTTAACCCCGAAAATCCTTATAGTGAATCAGATTTACCCTGCGCCAAAATGGGGATGCCAGCAGATGCCGAAATTAGTTTGAAGGCAGGAGGTAGATAAGAGAGCAGGGAGAGCAGGGGAGGAAATATTTATTTAGCACTTTTAAGATAGTCTCGATTAAAAAATTTCATTGCCAACCATGAAAAAGGTATCTTCGTCTACACTCCATCCTCTGAGACCATTACACCACTTTTCAAGATAGGACGCTGAAGGGAATGAAACAGCAAATTACTACTTTTTCTCCAAACTTACCACCATCATCTAGCCTGCCAACCACAGCAATTGAAGTTCGCGGTTTGCATAAGCACTATGGAAACTTAGCTGCTGTGCGAGGAATTGATTTGAGTGTCAATAAAGGTGAAATGTTTGGATTAATCGGCCCTGATGGTGCGGGGAAAACTAGCACTTTTCACATTTTGGGCGGTGTGATGGAAGCAAGGGCGGGAGAGGTGCAGATATTTAATCAACCTGCACGAGATGCCCGATTAATTACAGGTTATCTTACTCAACAGTTTTCGCTGTATTTGGATTTGAGTATTGATGAAAACTTGCGTTATGCAGCAGGTTTGCGGCAAGTAGCAGATGATTTATTAAGGGAACGCCGCAATAAATATTTAAAATTAATGAATTTAGAGCAATTTGGCGATCGCTTAGTGGGACAACTTTCTGGTGGGATGAAACAAAAGCTGGCGCTGTGTTGTGCTTTGGTTTCTCAACCAGAAGTATTGTTACTAGATGAACCTACCACGGGTGTCGATCCAGTTTCCCGGCGGGAATTTTGGGATGTGCTAGGAGAATTGTCAGCCGAGGGAATGACAATTGTAGTTGCTACACCATACCTAGATGAAGCTGAACGCTGTCACCGCGTGGCTTTGATGTACAGTGGGCAAATTCATGAAATTGGCACACCCAAAGAATTACGGGCTAACTTAGGCTTGCATCGTTTGGAATTGCGAACAGCAAATCTACAAGCTACAGAAGAGATATTATCTCAGACTGACCAGACAAATATAGTAGATGTGCAAACTTTTGGCGATCGCTTGGATGTCCTTGTTGAAGATATAAATTCCGGCGAAATCCAAGTCCGCGAACTGCTGCAACAACATCAGTTACCTTCTCCCAGTATCGAGCATGGCGAACCCACATTAGAAAACGTCTTTGTCACGCGCCTGCGACAACAAGGTTCTGCGCCGCAATTTTTCCCCTTTCCTCGTTTTCGCAAAAGAGGACAAGGAGACACAAAGGGAGTCGCCATCTATGCCCACAACCTTAGTCGGATGTTTGGCAAGTTCCAAGCCGTTAAAGATGTCAACGTCGAAGTGCGCTACCGGGAAATCTTTGGGTTGTTAGGTGCTAACGGTGCTGGAAAAACCACCACAATTAAGATGCTGTGTGGATTACTAGCAGCAAGTGGCGGTGAAATTTCCTTAGGTGGTGAAACCGGAAATCTGCGGAGTGCAGACTTACGGCGACGTATTGGTTACATGAGCCAAAAATTCACCCTTTACGACGATTTAACTATTCTGCAAAATCTCGAATTTTATAGCGGAGTTTATGGCGTACCTCGCAAACTCCGACGGGAAAAAATTGATTGGGTAATTGCTACCTGTGGTTTAGAAGGACAAGCAAACATGATTACTGGGCAGCTACCGGGTGGTTGGAAGCAACGAGTCGCTTTTGGTGCTTGTGTGATGCACGAACCAGATATTTTATTTTTAGACGAACCCACATCGGGGGTAGATCCGTTGGCGCGTCGCCAGTTTTGGAAGCTGATTAATGACTTTGCCCGCAACGGTACAGCTATTTTAGTGACAACGCACTATCTAGAAGAGGCTGAACAGTGCAACCGGATGAGTTTTATGGTTGCAGGAGAAACTGTCGCCGAAGGTTCACCTAGTTCTGTCAAAGCCTCGCAACCGGGACAACTAATAGAAATTATTGTTAATCAAAACCAAGTAGCTTCTAAGATACTAAAACAACACCTTGAGTCTTGGCGCGTCTCGATTTTCGCTGATAGTTTACACGTTGTTCTCGATCATCCTGAACAGGAAATAGATCAACTAACTCAACTTTTAGAAGCTAATCAAATTACCATCAATTCTTTACGTCCTATTCCTTTTTCTTTAGAAGATGCTTTTATTGGTATAGTACAGCGATCGCAAAGTAAGGAGGCTACGTGAATAATCGTGTCTGTCTGTACAAAAGTAAGATTTAAGAAAAAGTTTCTTCAGTATATATGAAAAGAGTTTTAGCTCAATGTGTGAAAGAAATAGCCCAATTTCGCCGTGACCGCCTGACGTTAGCACTAGCATTTTTATTGCCATTTATCACCTTAATAATTTTTGGTTTTGCTATTAGATTGGAGAGTAAAAATATTCCCTTAATTGTGCAAGATTTTAGCCGCACAAACCTAAGTAGCAGCTACATTGAAAGACTGTATGCTACTAACCAGTTTATACCTAAACAATGGTCTGGCGGTAATCCAATACGCGATGCTATAGATAAAGGAATCGCCAAAGTTGCTGTAATTATTCCGCCAGAATTTAGCCGCGATATTCAAGCAGATAGAAGTACAAGCGTGCAAGTATTAATCGATGCGACTGATGTTAATAATGCCCGTGTAATTAGAAATAATATTCAAAGAGTCACAAACTTTTTTATGCAGAAGCATGGACTCCTACCCGCTATTAGTATTACAGCACGAATGCGTTTATGGTTTAATCCTGGTAGATTAGAATCGCTGTATATTGTACCGGGAGTTTACGGTGTTGTACTGTGGATTTTTCCTTCATTACTGTCAGCGATCGCAATGGTACGAGAAAAGGAAAAAGGGACAATTCTACAAGTCTATACCTCTAGTATTAGCGCCACAGAACTATTACTTGGTAAAGGATTAGCATACTTATTAATTGCGATTGCCGAGGCATTAATAGTTATGCTATTAGGCTCAATTATTTTCCGAGCGGGCATAGTTGGCAACCCTATTACATTGCTAATTGGTACTTTACTATTTCTAATAGATAGCGTTCTATTTGGTTTACTTTTAGGAGTCCGTAGTAGTAACCAAAATGCTGCTGTACAAGGCGTTTCCCTTGTAGGCTTTATCACATCCTTATTACTCTCAGGTTTCATTTATCCCCTCAATAATATTCCTTTTCCCTTATCACTAGTACCTAACGTAATTCCAGCACGTTATTACATTGATATCACTCGTGATGCCTTCGTGCGCGGTACAGGATTTGCCGGAGTTTGGTTTGATTTAATTATGCTTGCAGCTTTGGGATTAGTATTTTTCAATGTATCACGCCGAGTTTTAAGCCGAATGCAGTTACCTAGTTAAGAAAGTTGCGAAAATTACAGTTAATTTTTTATTTCTAATTGTTATTTTGCCCAGTATTTAGTACCCAATCCCGATTTATGAAACTTATTCAGCAATTATTTGATAGCCCATTTTGGGCATTAATGCGGAAAGAAATTAATCAAATTCTCCGTAATAAGCAATTAATTGTATTGTTAGTTGTTCCGCCGACAATCCAATTATTACTGTATGGCTTTATTCTCAATCCTGACGTTCATAACTTACGATTAGGCGTAATCGACTATGCCAACGTCAACGTCAGTCGGGAGTTAGTTTCAGCTATGACATCAAATCGAATTTTCAGCTTAGAATCTGTACCAAATAGTGAAAAAGCTTTGAGTCGTCAGGTAGAAGAAGGAAAGCTAGATGTTGGAGTCATAATTCCTCCCGACTTTCCGCGTCAATTAGCAAAAAAGTCAGCAGAAATCCAAGTATTTATCGATGCTGTAAATGCTAATACAGCCGGGATTGCGGGAAATTATATGAATCAAATTATCCAGCAATATAATTTGAAATTAGCCCAAGGTAAAGCACGTCCTCCAGTCTCATCTGAAGTTGTATTTCTTTACAACCCTGGACTGACGAGTAGTTGGTTTTTTGTACCAGGCATTATGGGTTTAGTTTTAACATTAATTGGCACATTAGTATCAGCAATTACTCTTGTCAGGGAAAAAGATACGGGAACTTTAGAACAATTATTAATGACTCCGGTTGCTAACTGGCAAATATTACTATCGAAAATTGTCCCTTTAGTATTTTTATTAATGGGAGATGTGTTATTCGCTATCACTTTAGCAATGGTAATATTTCATGTACCATTTCGAGGTAATTTTCTACTATTTTTAGCCCTATCAAGTATGTATGTATTTGTAGGAATTAGCCTGGGTATTATGTTGGCAACTGTGAGTAGTTCCCAACAACAGGTAGTCCTGACATCTTTCTTTATTAATTTGCCAATGGTACAAACTTCTGGGGTGATCGCACCCATTGAAGCGATGCCTCCTTTCTTTCAAGCCCTATCCCTACTTAATCCCCTCCGTCATTACATTGCGATCGTTCGAGGTATTTTGCTCAAAGGCGTTGGCTTAGATGTGCTGTGGATGAATGTTTTGGCTTTAGTTGCCTTTGCTGTTGTGTTATTAACTATTAGTATTAGTAAGTTTCGCAGTCAGTTAAGTTAAGAGGATGGGTAGTACGGGAGCATCCCTCTTTAAAATTATTATCATTAGACCTCTTGCAGAATTATTTTATTGTAAGATTGGGAGTTTTTAGCTTGATTAAACTCACTTATGCGATACGAGCAAACAAAAAAACTATCAAACCGAGAGTTCAAACGTCTGTTGGGAGTCCAAAGGCTGACATTTGATCAGATGGTCAAAGTCATGGGAGATACTACGGAAACCAAACTTTCCCCGTGGTTGTCCTCCCAAGCTAGATTTAGAAGACCAAGTTTTGATTGGCATCACCGTGCCAAAACGGGAAAATTGTACGCTAAGGCTAAAAGCCTTCCCCCATAAGCATCTTAGCCACCCATTTTTCAATAACACCCGTAAGTAAGATTGAGCCTCCTATAGGTGTACTTT
>NZ_JBWQXL010000026.1:0-87093 GCF_056620565.1 Nostoc sp. LEGE 12454 | reverse complement strand
GGTCGTACACCACACAAGCGTTTAAAGTCTTCTGGCTTTAAGATTTTTACTTGTTCGTATGTCATCAATGCTACCCAACTCTAACCTACTTGTCCCACGTATTTGGGACTTTTGCAAGAGGTCTATTGTTTACTGTGATGCCACGAGGGCCGAGATCGCGGGCCAGACCGCGCGTAAAACTAGCGATCGCACCCTTGGTCAAAGCGTAGACAGAGCCACCAGCAAATGGCATGATGTCACTGTTGACGCTGCCAATCATAATGATTCGTCCGCCCTCGCCGATATGGCGGACAGCTTCTTGAGTTGCCACAAACACGCCCTTAATGTTAACCGCGATGATTCGGTCAAAATCATCCAGTGAGAACTCGTCGATGGTAGCGAAAGTGCCGATCCCCGCATTGTTCACGAGGATGTCGAGACGACCAAAGGCTTTCACAGTCTCAGCGACAGCGTTTTTCACCGCTTCAACATTGGCACTATCGGCGCGAAGAGCCAAAGCTTGCCCACCTGCTGCTTCGATCGCAAGCACCACCTCATCGGCTTTTTGCGGCGAGCTAGTGTAGGTGAGGGCGACAGCTGCCCCATCTTGTGCGAGACGTTTAGCGATCGCTGCCCCCAAACCGCGTGAGCCACCTGTTACCAATGCCACCTTACCAGTAAGTTTTTTGTTGCTCATAGTATTCTTTTGTGGTTAAAGTTTTGTATCGTCTGGTATAGATATAAAGCATGGGGGTAAGCCTGTCAAGAAATTATTATACTGATGAGTATGAAACAGGAAAAAACCACTGCGGCCATAGGCCGACCCCGCGAGTTCGATACCGATGACGCGCTCAATCGCGCAATGTATGTGTTCTGGCGCAAGGGCTATCTAGGCACATCTCTCTCGGATCTAACCGAGGCTATGGGCATTAATCGTCCTAGCCTTTACGCCGCCTTTGGTAATAAGGAATCTTTATTCCGCAAAGTGCTGGCTCGCTATGCCGACGGGCCATCAGCCTATCTTCGTCAGGCTCTCAAAGAGCCAACTGCGCGCCAGGTCGCCGAGCGGATGATGCACGGGGTCGTTGACTTAGGAACCGATCCGCACAATCCACCCGGATGTCTCTGGGTTCATGGCACGCTTTCATGCGGAGATCCAACCGATCCGATCCGACGGGAATTGTCTGCACGCCGAGAATCGAGTGAAGCTTCTCTGCGTAAGCGTTTCGAGCAAGCGATTTCGGAGGGGGACTTGTCGGCTGATTCAGATCCAGCGGCTCTCGCCCGCTTTGTTGTGACGGTCAATTGTGGAATATCAGTCTTGGCTGCAACCGGAGCTACCCGAACGGAACTCCTGCGGGTTGTGGAGACAGCGTTGCAAGCATGGCCTCAATAGGCTATTACACCTATTTGGTATCGTATGCACATCTGAGGTGGAAACTGTTAGATTTCGCTCCTCAAATTTTGATCGTATTCTGAAAAAACTATGAGCTTCCTTATCCTTATCAGATAGTAAATAACACTCATTAAGCCGATCGGTTATTTAGAGTAAAGCTCGCAAACTTAAGGCGAAAATTTTACTTACAACAAAATTTTTGTTTCAGTCTTGCTCAAGGCAGTAATCGCACCTTTTGGTTTTATTAAAGTAGCGATCGCTCGTAAACAAAGAAAAATAAAACTCATTTTTAGTCTAGAATCTTTGTCAAACATAACATCGCTTCAAATCGACTAGATAAAAAAAGAGAGAGTATACAGATAAATAAACCAACAGACTTAAATAGATAATTGTTTATTTATTTTTAATCAAAGGTGAATTTTAGTTGGTGTGTAAATGAGAAAACTTCCATCTAAGTACGAACGAGTTTACACCCAAACAAACCTATAACTCTCAAATAACCAATTCACTTTTAGATGAGGAAGATGGGGCAGATGAGGCAAATAACAAATAAAAACCGACAAATAACTGCATCTTTGTATTAACTCTTATAAGAAGCAACCAAATCTGCGACGATCGCAACTAGTTCTCCGGGATCGACTGGTTTAGGCACATGAGTTTGAAAACCCGCTTCCAGAGCACGGCTACGATACTCGCTATCACCATAAGCAGTTAGAGCGATCGCCGGAAGTTTTCCATAAAGATCGGGCTTTAGTGCCCGGATCTTGCGAATAAGGGTGTAGCCATCTTCATCAGGCATCGCAATATCACAAATCAAGACATCTGGTTGCAACTCAGGTAATACTTTCAATGCTACCGCTGCCGATGCAACTGCCATAATGGTGGCTCCATCAGCTTCCAACACAGTAGTAATGTAAAAGCGGCTATCATCATCATCATCAACTACGAGGATGTTTAAGCCAGCAAGGGGAAGAGCAGGTTCCATAACATCTCCATTAATGTTGATCGAATGAAATGTATTTTCAATGAGCTGCTTATTTTTTATCTCATATCACCATACCATTGGTAATTTTACTGCGATCGCGACTATTTTCCTAGAACATAACTTAAATTGTCTAGTTACCATCCAATTGATGCTTAATTATTGACTGGATAAAATTATGTTAGTGTTTAAATTCCTTTACATTAAAAAATTAACTTTAACTATTCGTTAAATTTCAAAAACAATTTTGCTAACTACTGACTGCTTTCTTACTAACAGGTTTGGATTTGGATGGAGCTTAAAAAAAGTCAAAAAAAATAGACAATGCCGAGTCTTAAAACTAGTCAGGTCGGCATTGCCATTTTTAAATTAATACAGTTCAGATAAGCTCAAAATCTAGATGTAGAGACGCGATTAATCGCGTCTTGAAAGACCAATTATCTGCACCAATAACTCTTAACTCAAGCTTATTGAAATTGAAGCAGCAGACGCTCCAGATCCAGTCAGTAATTAGGAGTCAGAAGTAATACACCTAACTATTAAATTTCAAACTGCTGTATGTGAATCTCAACTCCTGCAAGTAATCTGAACCGTAGTAAAGAGTAATCAGTTTTTAGTTAAGTCAACTCAAAACTTGATTACTCCCATTCAATGGTTCCAGGTGGCTTAGAGGTGATGTCATAAACCACGCGATTCACCCCTTTTACCTCATTCACAATTCGAGTAGAAATCACTTCCAGGACATCATAAGGCACTCTCGCCCAATCAGCAGTCATGCCATCTTCACTGGTAACAATGCGCAAAACAATGGGGTAGGCGTAAGTACGTTGATCTCCCATAACACCAACACTACGAATTGGCAGCAATACAGCAAATGCTTGCCAGAAATCATGATACATACCGCGTTGGTTAATTTCTTGCCGCACAATCAAATCAGCATCGCGCAAAATATTTAACCGCTCAGATGTAACTTCCCCCAGAATCCGAATTGCTAAACCAGGCCCAGGAAAAGGTTGCCGTTGAACAATTTCTTCTGGTAAACCAATAGAACGTCCAAGTTTGCGGACTTCATCTTTAAATAGTTTCCGCAGTGGTTCAACCAATTTAAATCTTAAGTCTTTGGGCAAACCGCCAACATTGTGATGACTCTTAATTTTCACCGCTACCCGCTCACCACTTTGGGGATCTACATTGGTGTCAGCAGATTCGATCACATCTGGATAAAGAGTTCCTTGAGCTAGATAGTCAAAGTGACCGAGGCGCTTGGATGTTTCCTCAAATACACTGATAAATTCGTGTCCGATGCGGCGGCGTTTTTCTTCAGGATCTGTAATCCCAGCAACTTTAACCAAAAAGCGATCGCGGGCGTTAACATATTCAACAGGGATGTGAAACTGCTCTTGAAACAGCTTTACCAATCGCTCTGGCTCATATTTTCGCATAAAGCCTTGATCGATAAACACGCAAGTCAGTTGCTCGCCAATCGCTTTGTATAGCAAGAAAGCCAGGGTAGAAGAATCCACTCCACCAGACAGCGCCAACAGCACCCGCTTTTCACCAACTCTAGCGCGAATTTCTCGAATTGCTTCTTCAACAAAAGCCGCTGTTGTCCAAGTGGGTTCGCAATCGCAGATATGGTAGACAAAATTACGAATTAATGCTATACCACCAAGAGAATGTACCACCTCTGGATGGAACTGAACGCCGTAAAGTTTCTTTTCGTGGTCAGCAATAGCAGCACAGGGAGTATTTTCTGTATGTGCTAGCAATTCAAACCCTGATGGCATTTGGATAACTGAGTCTCCATGACTCATCCACATGGTAGTGCCATCTTCCACATTAGTAAGCAAATCTGTGGGATCGTCAATATATAATGAGGCTTTGCCGTATTCACCTCGATCGGCCTTTGCCACTTCTCCACCAAGTTGGTTTACCATCAACTGCATCCCATAGCAAACACCCAAAATGGGTATTCCCAAATTCCAGATTTCTGGGTCACAATGGGGAGCGTTATCACTATAAACTGAACTTGGCCCGCCTGAGAGGATGATTCCCTTGGGATTGAGTTGGCGCAAATGTTCAGAAGTAGTGCGATAGGATAAAACTTCGGAGTATACTTGAGTTTCGCGAATGCGACGGGCAATCAACTCAGAATATTGAGAGCCAAAATCCAAAATTACAATCAATTGTCGATCGAGCCGCCCAAAATTTTCCAATGTTTGGGGCGCTTGTTCTGTTGGTAGAGTCACCGCTGTATTCATGACGGGAGTGTTATATCTGTTAAGGATAAATAGATGCTTTGTGGTCTATGGTGATGCTATTATCCAGCCTGGATAGGCTGATAATGGTATAGAAAGCCTTGACAAACGCTAGTTTACGTGCATTTGTCAAACCCCGGAGTTGGAGATGGTATTAAAACGATAAATCTACCCTAGAGTGGTTATTTAAAGGATTATTTTTTTGGATTGTTTACGATTATTCATAATAAATTAACATAATTTTCCCATCAACAGACCAGCAGTTTTACTCTTCACGATAATTTTGCGATCGCGATCGAAGAGAATAGAGCCACAGACTGTTACTTTTGTGCCGCTTTCGCTATGGCTTTGGATGTATTCTTGGGCACGAACATCGATAGTTTCGGCGATCGCACTGTAAACTTGATTTACCCAATCACTACCAGTTGCAGCATCTAGCGATTTCAAGTATGTTAGTGCTGCTTCAGCAGTTGCACTATTAAACACAGCTTGGATATCTGGTAATTTTAAACCTGCGATCGCACAATGCGCTGCTAAAATTTCCCGCCGTCCATCAGCTAAGTAGTGATGGGTATGAAAAATCCCTCCAGCCAGCTTCATCAGCTTACCGTGATAGCCAAATAATAAGATTTCTTTTACACCCAGCACATTAGCTTCTACTAACATTGGGCCCAGCCAGTTAGCAGTTTTGACCAATTGATCGGGATTAATGCCTAGTTTACGCGCCAAATCTAGGCCATTCTCCCCGATACAAAATACTAAACTCTCAAAACGACTGGCTTTATTTTGTAATTCCGCCCGAAAAAGTGCAAGCTGATCTGGTGTACTTAAGGGTTGAGAAATGCCAGTTGTGCCTAAAAGAGAAAGCCCTTCAACCACACCAAAGGCAGAATTGGAAGTTCTAACAGCAAGCGATCGCCCTTCGGGTAGAATAATCGTCACCGTGATTTTTTCCCCAGGTGCTAGTATCCGTTGCAAATTCTCTTGCAACAGCCTTTGAGCGTAAGCATAAATAGCTGGCTTGTCATCAGCATTTAATTGCCTACCAATCCCTTCCCCACCTTTAATAATTACTGCATCATCACCCTGTTCCCGCCATTCCACCAATGCCCAAATCGGTGTATCTTTAGTCAAATCGAGATTATCACCAGGATCGCTGCGAGCGATCGCTAAAGCTGTATTCTCAGATAGTCCTGCTACCTGTTCAATGGGGATTTCTGCAATTTGAGCGGGTTCAATCAAATCTACTGATGCTATGCTTAGGGGTTGGCGATCGTGTAACCAGTGTAAAGCGGCAATAGCAGCAGCACAGGCAAAGACGGGAAGTGTGTATCCAGAACGAGACATTTTTTAAATTCAAAAGTCAAAAGAATTCTTCAAAATTGAAGACAGTTTCAGATGGCAATTTAGACTCAAACTGTAGCTTGCTTCCTTTAGGGTAACGGCAAAATGCAACGGTGACAGATAATCTCGGCAACCCCACCAGCGGCTTTCATCCGTCCGCTGCCATGAAATGTTAGCCTGCTGCCGCAACATGATTTGAGATTATCAACCCAGTAGTCATGATGTAGCCTACGTTAAACTCGATACTAAGATGAGTTGAGGTTAGTATTCACGATGGGTCAGGCTTGGAACAAAGTACATAAGCATCGACAGGCAAAAAGTAAGCTTGCTGAGTTGATGAGTAAAGCTGATCAAGTCATTGTTATTCACTACTCCTGTGAAAGTTTCTACGACATACTTGATGGCTCATCGCCAAGAATTACGTCCCTTGCTGTTCGGAACCTAGAATCTGGTCAGACTACCTCTTTTTCAATTCATCAGGTAGCAGAACGAAAAGGGTACTCAGCAAGTGACTTAGAACAACACTATGATCAATTAGAGAAACTAATGCTAGATGAGTTTTTTGACTATGTAAACCGTCATGGATCTCATATCTGGCTTCACTGGAATATGAGGGATATAAACTATGGTTTTCCAGCGATCGCACATCGTTACAAGGTTCTTCAAGGCGATCCCGAAGAAATTAACGAATCCAAGTTAGTTGATTTATCTCGATTACTCATCGCAATCTATGGTGTCGGGTACATTCAACATCCTCGCTTAACAAGCCTGGTTGAGAAAAACTCCATAACACATAGAGATTTTTTGGATGGTAAGACTGAGGCGGATGCTTTTATTAATAAGCAATACGTGAAACTTCACCAATCAACTCTAAGGAAGGTTGATGTTCTTGCCAATGTAGTTGAACGTGCTGCCGATGGCTCACTCAAGACAAACTCTAGTCGGAAAGATATTTATGGAAATTACCTTACAGCCTTTATTGAACTGATCAAAGAAAACCCAATTATAAGCGCAGTCGTAGGAGTAATCGGTTTTGTGAGTAGTGTAGCTGGAATAATTGCTTTGTTTGTGAA
This sequence comes from Nostoc sp. LEGE 12454, assembly GCF_056620565.1. Lineage (NCBI taxonomy): Bacteria > Bacillati > Cyanobacteriota > Cyanophyceae > Nostocales > Nostocaceae > Nostoc > Nostoc sp. LEGE 12454. The sequence goes on along the minus strand of NZ_JBWQXL010000026.1, from coordinate 80,061 downwards.
ATAACCGAATTGGATTGCTATCCCACAGATAACATTGTAATAATGTTGTGGTAATTCATAAATTAGTAGATAACCTTTCTTTGGCTCTGCCAGATCACTCTTGGTCAGTCGGCTCCAACGCAGTGTTAGTCTGCTGATTACTGCTTCTTGCTGCTTCTAGCTTTTGGCGAATCGCTGCTTGAACCTTCTCATCAAAATCGGGATCGTTGGGGCTTGCAACAATCCTATGCGGACGCTGATTAATCCTGTCCAAGTATGCTTGAAAAGCAGCTTGATCTCCCCGATGCTTGAGAAAATACTGTTTCAATTCAATATCAGACATTGAATCGTAATTAATTTGGCTCATCAGATAACTCTCCGTTGGGTAAAATTTGGAATTCAATCTCTTCGTCATACCCAGCAAAGATGTATATATTACGAGTCCGATTATCAACACAAATGAGGTATATGGGCTGAAGCATGATATACGTCAGTTGATAGCTAATACGATAACAAACTTGCTACTTGAGCAGCAGTAGGCATTTTAGTTAATTACAGCAAAATTCCGAATTACGAATTAGTAATTAGTCAAACACCTACTTCTAATAATAGAGCTTCCATAGCTTCCCAAGAAATTCCTTGTTGAATATAACGGGGTGCTTCAGGATTGTAAGGACTGGCTACTCGGTCAATATTGAGGATGTTTGCCCCATCTGATAGAACTGGTACATCTGCATCAAATGCCGTTGGACGCATTAAAGAACTGGAAAAGCCTTTGAAAATAGCAATTGTATCTTGCTCATCGGCAATTTCCACCGTTACAATTAGGACTTCTTGGGGGCGTTTAGCGGTGTATTGTTCCAGTCTCTTGCCAATGGAATTCATTTTTTTAAGAGTAGAGTTAAGTGGCGCAACGATGGTTACTGTGGTGTGGCTGAACGTCCCTGTTTGCCCAGCTTAATCAAAACAAAATAGCTTAAGTAAAGCACATAAATTACTAAACTAGTTATGCCAAGAAAACCTAAGAACTCAGCCTTGCTGTTAGCATGAAAATATTCTTTGAATAGTAACGGAGCCTCGAACCAGACACGACAATAGGGAGTCTTGAGCATATTGGCAGAAAAAGCACAACCCAAAAAAGGGATAAAGGCTAGTGTGCCCAAAAAACAATAAACAGTTGTCGCCCAGCGCCAAGAGGTAAAAATAAATTTCAAAGAACCACTGGTTTGATACTCAATTTCGTCGTTGATATCCACCCAGAACCACAACGAAATCGGGATCAAAATCTGAGCTATCAACCCAGAGATAAAGCTAACTGGATACTGGGCAATCATTAAGTAAATCGTGATTGCTACCAGGCTTGATACTCGCCAGTATATAGCCAATAAGCGTTGTATGCCTTCCGCTTTTTGCACAAATGCCCAAATCAGAAGAATTAGCGGAATAATTACCAGGAATAATACTGCCAGTCGGTAATCAATCCAAACAAAAGGTCGAAACCAAATATTATAGTCCATATTTTTTCTCAAACAATAGATAAAAAAGAAGTCAGGAGTCCGAATAAATTAAGTTGTATTTTATACCACTCCCTGATTGGAGACTGCTAAACAAAGCAGGCGGTTTTAAACCTTTTTATTCAGGAGTCAGTCAGACTCCAATTCATCCTGAATTCTTCTTGATAATAGTTTATTGAACCTCGTATGACTAGAAGTCACGAGTATTACAAAAAATTTATAGGGGCGTACATCTGTACGCCCCTACTGCCAAGTAATTTGTTGTTTAATTTATGAAAATCGCAACTTATCTGTTTGGAAGAAGCCTATTGATTCAAATAAAGAGTTTATTTTTTTCCACGACTAAAATCGGTAGCTCTAAATAAAACGCTTGCAAGTGGAGGATATTGGTGAGTTTCCGCGTCCCCCACTCTGGGCGTCTTCTTTAGCTAATCCTGGTTGTTTGGTTAGCAAACAACAGAAAATCTAGGTATCTCAATTTCTAGTCGTCGTAAACCCGGCATTCAATGGCATCTGGGTTGTCATCACAATACTGTTCTAGAGAGTTTTTTGGCTTGCTTTGGCGCTTGTGGGAAGCTTCGGCTTGCAATTCTTCTACTGCATCCCAAGCAGCAGCACACTCTGGTGAGTTGCTACCGTTAATATCACAGACAGTACGCGCTTGTTCCACTTCTTCTTGGATTTTCTCTTGGATGTCGCCTTTTGCTGTTTCTTGGATGTTGGTCATTAGCTTTAGTCTCGTTGTGTGTTGTTAATACTAGTATAGAAAACGTTCAGAAATGGCAGTTTTTCTCTTGATTACTAACCATTCTAACCATTTAGCCAATCATAAGTTAGTGTTTTAGCTTATTGATTTATAACCAATACAGCAAGCTACCGTATCTATAGTACATTTACCTTTATTTTTTAAGATTTTGTGGAATTAGTAGCATAGATAAATAATCATACAATATATTTAGATGCCTATATTAGGGAATGACAACCCCAACTTCTTGGGATGGAGGAGACAAAGGGCTGGCATCAATTCTTGTAAGATGCAATTCTTCCCAAAATAAAAAGTCAAAATCTACTAGCCTAAAAAGAGAAAGAAGCTCAAAACTCATGGCAGACCAAATGCAGTGGGCAAATGCCCTATCAACCCGTCATTCTCTGGAAGCCGCTGTTACAGATGTGGTAGAACGAGCTGTTTCATCGTTAACAGCACCTGCGGATCTAGGACTGGTATTCATTTCGTCTGCTTTTGCGAGTGAGTATTCCCGACTGTTACCCTTGTTAGCTGAAAAACTTTCTGTGCCTGTGCTAATTGGCTGTAGTGGTGGTGGTGTAATTGGGACGACAGTGAGCGGAGAAACCCAAGAATTGGAAGCCGAACCAGCTATTAGCTTGACTTTAGCACACCTTCCGGGAGTAAAGATTCAAGTTTTTCATATTGCTGCTGAAGAATTACCTGACTTAGACAGTTCACCAGATGCTTGGCTTGATTTGATCGGTGTACCACCATCACCGACACCGCAGTTCATCTTGCTGTCTAGTTCTTTCGCCTCTGGAATCAACGATTTGTTGCAGGGGCTGGATTTTGCTTATCCAGGATCGACGATCGTGGGGGGACAGGCTAGTGGTGGAGGTATGGGTGGTCGTGTTGCCCTTTTTTGTAACGATACTAACGGTGAGGAACAGCAAAACTTGTATCGTGAGGGGACTGTTGGTATAGCTTTGACTGGCAATATTGTTTTGGAAACGATTGTCGCCCAAGGATGCCGACCGATTGGCAAGCCATTACAAGTTACAAAAGCCGATCGCAACATCATTCTAGAGTTAGATGAGAAAGTACCTTTAGTGGTATTGCGAGATTTGATTGCTAGCCTCAGCGAACAAGAAAGGATTTTAGCGCAGCATTCTTTGTTTGTTGGTGTGGCAATGGATGAATTTAAGCTGGCTTTACAGCAAGGAGACTTTTTAATTCGTGGTATTCTTGGAGTCGATCCCAATGCTGGGGCGATCGCAATTGGCGATCGCGTCCGTCCTGGGCAAAGGCTGCAATTCCACCTCCGCGATGCCCAAGCCTCTGCTGAAGACCTCGAATTACTCCTGCAAAGTTATCAACACCAACGAGAATCTGAACCCTCGGCTGTAGCTGCTTTGATGTTTTCTTGTTTGGGACGAGGTGAAGGACTCTATGGTAAACCTAACTTCGATTCTGAATTATTTCAGCGCTACCTTAACGATATTCCTATAGGTGGCTTTTTCTGTGGCGGTGAAATCGGCCCTGTTGGTGGCAGAACCTTTTTACACGCCTACACCTCAGCATTTGGAATTTGTCGCCAAAATCAGTAATGAGTGCTGAGTGCTGAGTACAGACGCGATTAATCGCGTCTGTACAAGAGTGCTGAGTGCTGAGTATTGAATCACCTTCTAACTCCTAACTCCTAACTCTTATTCAGCAAAAGTGTGCTGTTATTATCAATCATCGTCAAATTTGCAGCAGTGGCGATCGCTGAATTAGACTGTGATGCGCTATATGTCTGAATGTAGCGCCGCACTTCTGAGGGAAAATGAGGGTAATCTAACACTGCATCACCATCAGCAATGGTTGCCCAGAAGTCGCGCAAACCAGGAGCTAATTCTTTTGCTTGTGATAATGGTAAGTTTAATGGAGAGTGAGTTAGTAGCTTGATTAAAAAAGGGAAAGAGCGATCGCCCATCCACTGCCTTGATGACTGTTGCAAGTCAGGGAACTCAGGCACTGACTCTACGCGATGGGATAAAATTTGCAACGATTCTTTACCTTGGTTATCCCGATGAAACTCTAGCACTCGGTAAGGGTGAGGATAGCTAACTAAAGAACCAGTGGTAATATCATATACCCCATCGGAGTAAGCAATATCCTGAACGTGCAAATGCCCGGTAAACACTAGCTTGACTCCGTAGCGCCTCAGCAGCTGCAATAGTTCTGCTGAATTGGACAACATATAGCGATTTGCCAGTGGATGGTTCGATTGATTGGGCAAATGTTCCACTACATTATGATGCACCATTACCAAAACTAATTCATCAACAGATGCTGCAAGCACCTCTTCTAACCACCGTAGCTGTTTGGCATCCAAAGACCCTACCTGCTCACCTTGGTCATTAAAGGAGTTAGAATTCAGTCCAATCAGCTTAACTCCAGGCAACAACTGACGAATGTAGTACATTTGCTGGGGATCTTCGTAACCAAACTTCGTGTAATAGTAGGGAAAATCCGCAAAAGCAATTGATTGGCGATCGGCCGACAGCACAGGAACGTCATGATTACCAGGAACAACATAGACGGGAAAAGGTAGCTGGGCTAAACATTGTTGCAACCAAGCGTGGTTCTCTGGTTCGCCGTGCTGGGTTAAATCTCCTGGCAACAACAAGAAATCTAAATCGAGTTGTGCTAAATGTTCTAGTACACTTTTAAATGCTGAGATACTTACTTCTACCAGATGAAATCGGCTGGGATGATCCCAGATTGTGTGAGGAAGTGCCAGGTGTAAGTCGCTGACTACCGCAAAGCGAAAATTGAGAGTCATTGATTTATGAAAATGTTAAAAGCAGGGGTTAAAATAAGCCTTTTCCCAAAAGTATAACGCTTGCTTTGTTTCCCTGCGTAAGAGTGTGTCTACTTAACATTTGTATACATGAAGCATTGATTATACGCTATGGTGACGATTAACTTAAGGGCTAATCATAACCATTAATCTGCAAAAATTATCAAAAATTTGATTGCTAAAAATTATTAATTAATGCTCGAATTAGTCGGTGATGACTTCTATCTGTACCTGAATAAATAATGAATGGGTAATAATTCAATAGTGTTAGCGGCACGAAATGCGATGTCTACGACGGGCTACGCCTACGCATAGCTCATTGTAGACATCGCTTTGTTTTCTGCTACTCCCCTTTTCGATAAAATAACTGAGGAGATCGGTAAGGAACAGGTTCAGAATCATGGCTCAAGCTAGTATTGGGATTATAGGTGGTAGCGGTCTTTACAAAATGGATGCCCTCAAAGATGTCGAAGAGGTGCGAGTCGAGACTCCTTTTGGTTCACCATCTGATGCTTTGATTCTGGGGACTTTGGATGGTACACGAGTAGCTTTTTTGGCGCGTCATGGCCGCAATCACACGCTTTTACCCTCTGAGTTACCGTTTCGCGCTAATATCTATGCGATGAAACAATTGGGTGTGAAGTATTTAATTTCAGCTAGTGCTGTGGGTTCCTTGAAAGCAGAGGCGAAACCATTGGATATGGTGGTGCCAGATCAGTTTATCGACAGAACGAAAAATCGAATTTCAACATTTTTCGGTGAGGGAATTGTGGCTCACATTGCCTTTGGCGATCCGATTTGTAAGAATTTGGCGACTGTGTTGGCAGATGCGATCGCATCTCTCAATTTACCAGAAGTTACTCTCCATCGCGGCGGCACTTATGTATGCATGGAAGGGCCAGCTTTTTCCACAAAGGCGGAATCGAATCTTTACCGCAGTTGGGGTGCAACAATCATTGGGATGACCAATTTACCAGAGGCAAAGTTGGCAAGGGAAGCGGAAATTGCATACTCAACTTTAGCGCTGGTGACAGATTATGATTGTTGGCATCCAGACCATGACAGTGTGACAGTGGAGATGGTGATTGGCAATTTGCTGCGGAATGCTGTGAATGCTCAAAAGGTGATTCAAGAAACTGTGCGGCGCTTGAGTGAAAATCCGCCAACCAGTGAGGCGCATTCGGCGTTGCAGTATGCGATTTTGACTCAGTTAGATAAAGCGCCAGCAGCGACGAAGGAAAAGTTAGGGTTATTGTTGCAGAAGTATTTGTAGTATTGGTGATGATTGAAGTGATGTTTATGACGGGTGGTTCCTGAGCGCAACCGTTGGCGCAGCCTCTCGTAAAGAAGGGCTGTGTTTACGCAGTTTCTTAGTACAGTTGTGCGTAAAAGTGTAGCGTTTTTAATGCGGCCACCGTATTAACAATGCAAGCCGATGCATTAACAAGGCGGCCGCCGCATTAACAATGCAGGGGATGGCAAAATTTAATTTGCTAGGAATTATGCATATTTCATTTCTAGAGATATCTATTAATAGAGTTTAAGGGAATTAAACCTCATCTCAAACCAAAACAAAGCCTGCATAGACAGGCTTTGTTTTTGTAGCACCAGACTATAAGTCTGTAGGCGCTTTCAAATTTTTACAAGAATTAAATGACTAATTTCAATCAACCGCCCTCTTGACTGCATTGCCTGCATCATCAGCTGTACGCCGAGCATTTTTACCAGCATCCTCAGCCCCACGCTGAACATTTTTTGTCACGTCTTCGGCAGCATTCTGGGTATTTCCCTTGATATTTTCAATTCCTCGCTGAGTTCCCTTAACAACACCTTTCCGAACTTCTTCAGCTGAACTGCCAATATCTTCACCCAAGTTCTTCACTCTTTCACCAAGAGGTGTGCCTTGTTTGTAGTTTTGACCATATTGCCCTGGGCTATCAACTGATTTCTGGTCAATATTTCTTTGAGCATTTTTGGCCAGTGCATCAGCTCTGTCATTAGCTGCCTTTTCATCTCTCGCTCTGGGATCTACATCACTAAAGTTATTTATCCCACCAGAGGGAGAAGAGAGAGGATAATCTTTTGTCGGATCGTATCGTTCGGTATTAGGTGCTTGAGCGCCAGGTTGTGGCGGCTGCGTTGCTATTCCTGGGGCACCACAAGCCTGTGTCAGAAATAAGAATATTCCTGCTAAAAAAACAGTTAAAACTTTCAAGGGACGAATGTTTTTCAGCCAATTCATTGCTTTTTTCATACTTCTAACTCCTTGCATTTTTCTGACTAAGTTAAACTTCAACCAAGATGGCATTTGGAATTAATTTTACATCCAAAGCATTCAGATAAGATAAGATTTTTATCTGTTTACTGCTGGATTTGGTTGTAATTCAGGTCTTGCTTTAGCTTCATCTGCCTTGTTGTTCAAAAAGCCGGAAGCTTCTCCAACAGCTTCTTTTACAGTCTCAAGCCGATCTTTAACCCGATCTCCTACATTTGGTTCATTCTGAATCAAACCACCGGGTTCAGGCTGGCGGAAGTCTTTATCTGTGATGAATGGCAGTTCTGCTTCTTTCTGGACTCGACCTGCTGGTGTCTCGCCACCAGGATAAAGGATCTCAGATTCTGTATTTGTAGCAATCAACAATTGCGAACTTGGTTGTAAGCTAGCTTCGTCGCGTCCCTGATTGGCTTTTGGGTTTGCTATTTTCGGATCGGTGGACATTCTGTAGTTGCTATACTTGTCTCCACCATTCTTATAAGGATTGTTTGCTCCACCGGCTTGTACAGCAGGATTTTGCGGATTTGCACCTTGAGCATTTGCCCCACTACAAGCAGTGCTAACTATCAACAATAGTCCAGCTAAAAAGATAGTTAATATCTGGCGCAATCTTATTTGTTTCAAGAATACTCTCACAGCGTTCATGTAGTCCTCCTTACCAAAATATTAATAAACTAACAATTTGCTGAATCATTGGATTGGTCAGCAAGTTATTGTGCTTGTTTTGGTTCGCTCACTTTCGATAACCTCTATTCAGGATATGAATAATAAAATGCTCTTTACCTCTAGCGCAGGCTACATTTTAATGATTACAAAAATAATATTTTTATCTAACTCTAGAGAGATATAAAATAAAGTAATATGCTTTTCGCAAAAAGAACTACATCAAGCTGTTTGATACTTCAAAAGTTTGGATATATAGCTGATATATCATAAGATTTGAGGTATTCAGCCCTTGTTGCTTTCACCGTTAAATGAGTAAATTCATGAAGCAATTTTTACGCTGGATAATTTTGGGGGGAACGCTGTTTTTTTTAGGAAAAGCTCTGAAGGATAATTGGATTGAGGTAACTGCTATCCGCATTGATGATGTAGGATGGGCAATTATGGCGATCGCTACAGGGGTAACTTTACTAGCCCATACTTGGGCAGGCTTGATCTGGACTTGGATTCTGCAAGAGTTAAATCAACCTGTATCATCTCCTCAATTCATTCAAGTTTACCTAAAAACGAACATAGCTAAGTATTTACCAGGTAATATCTGGCATCACTACGGGCGAATTGTCGCCGCTAAAAATGCCAATATTCCTACAGGTGCAGCCACCTTAAGCGTTTTGTTGGAACCGCTACTCATGCTAGCGGCTGCTTTAATCGTTATTGTCTTATGCAGTAGTCAATTTGCAGCAGCAAATACTACCTTTGTTATACAAATACTACAATTTCTGAGTTTAGCTGTAGTCCTTGGTGCGATTCATCCGTGGTTTTTGAACCCCATTATTCGTTTTTTGTATAAATTAAAAGCAAAAAAGTCTGTTGCTACCACTCAACCAATTGTTCCCTTCAGTGTTAAAAGCTACCCTTTGCGCCCTTTGTTAGGAGAAGTGGGCTTTATGGGACTACGCGCCACTGGGTTTATACTAACTATGTTCGCCTTGGGTTCGTTGAATGCGAATCAAATTCCTTTGTTATTCGGGGCTTTTAGTTGCGCTTGGTTGTTGGGGTTTGTTATACCTGGTGCGCCTGGGGGATTAGGTGTGTTTGAAGCGACTGCGTATGAACTTTTACGACACCACTTTCCATCTGCTTTAGTATTTAGTGCGATCGCTCTATATCGCCTCATTAGTATTCTAGCTGAAACTGCGGGTGCTGCCTTAGCTTGGTTAGATGAACGCCTTGCGAAATCCTGAATCAGGCAAAACTCATTTTTATTTATCTACTTTTATCTGTGAAAATACACGATAACTATCCAGATTTAATTGCTGATTACTGCTTTGTTCTTCTTCTTCCATCTTAATCAAGTTATATTCTACATTTTCTGCATAAATTGCGAACGTGATATTAAAAATCTCGATAAAATTTATTACCCCTTTGCATTCCTCTTCGGAATAATTTTCGTAATAACGAATCAAATGAGCAATCCGAGTTTCTAAATGTCTCCGAGAATTTCTACAAATCAAAATAACCTTTAATAATATAATTACCAGGGTTAGAGCATGACCTTGACCAATTAATAAAATAAATAATTGCGAAGGTTCTTTAGCATTTTCTGTTGTAAAGTAATCAATCACTCGATTACAGGTTCTCAAGAAAAATTCTTTAGTGATAATTTCTTGATTATAATCTGTCTTCCATAACGATAAACTATGTGCAAACTGCCGCCGCCAGGTTTCGACTGATTCTTGATTTTCTACAGAAAAAAATAGGTATTTTTCTAGATTGGTTTTAAACTCTTTCAAAGTTTGATTTTCAGTTTGCTTGATAAATATATGGGCAATATTATCATGGCTAAATACGCCTTTCTTTAAGACAATTGCTTTTATTAAGCGCAGAGCTTGATCTCCCAAAATACTGGGATTTTTATAGCGTGTTGTGCTTGAGACGGCAGATTGAGAACGAGCAATATACATTGCGAGTTCAAACTTAAATTTGTCTTTTATCTGTTTAGAAAGTCTTCTAGCAGCCTCTTGTTGCTCTTTAGGGTTTTTATTATTAACAGATTGATCGATCAATAAATAGGAAGTGTAGCGATTAGCCCAATGACCTTTAGAGGATTCTTCATATTTAGTAGCAAATAACTTCAGATCCTTGTAATCTTTACTGTTGGCAAACTTCTCTAACCAGATTTTACAAGTTTTTACTACTGGAGAATTGTTGTCTTGGATTTTCAGATTTTCATGAACAAATAAATTAACTAAGTCTTGGATATATTTGTCTTTTCGGTTGGTTTTCCAATTATTAATTATGATGTAGCAACACCGCTTAAGTGTATTGTATAATTCTTCCTCATTATTATCTAAAAAAACACTATATATTCCAGGTATATAATCGGAATATTCGCAATCAAGACCGTCTATAAATAAACTTTTGAATTCTCGTAAAACATCTTCTGGGGGCAATTTATTGACAATTTCCACAAAGAAGCTATAAACCTCTTCTTGGGCAGTTTGCACATCTAATTGTCTAGAGTTAGACGTAATGCAATGGGGATTTTCCTGACTAATTGATAAACGATTAGCGGTCATTTCAGTTATCAGGACAAAAAGGCTTCCTGTTCATATTATTACCAGCTTAACCTTGGCGAACAGGAGCATCAATCTATTCTTCAGAAATTCAGTCATCTTTTTACATAAATTTGATTAACTAGGGCTATAAATAAAGTATTAAAGATAAATTGTTTAATTCTTCATCAAATAGTTCAGTAAAATTACTTATTTCCCGCCAGATGTCGCATCAGCTGTGTCAGTACTAGTGAATAAGGTAAATTGAGGCAAAACTCGCCAATCTAGATTAAAACGGCTAGACAAGCGATCGCTGAGAAATGCAGCACTCAAGCTGGAAGATGGATTATAACGAATATCTGTATTCACATCCCACTTATTACCCGTTAGTGCTGAAACTGCTACCTGCAAAGGTAAGTTTCCCGGACGCCAAAATAATTCTGCTAAGGCTCTAGCCGATTCGTCATACACTCCACCTAAGCCTACTGTCAGATTTTCCGATAAACCCCAACGCCCAGCAATTCCGCCCCGAAAGCCAGAAAAGTTGCCCATGCGATCGCTATTTGCCACTACAGCATTAGTATCTACCTGACCAGTTTTTACAACAGTTTGTCCTTGGCGCAAAGTCCAATTTAAACTAGGGAGAACAGTTGCTTGACCGCAGAAATACGATATTTCTATCTCAAGGAGCAAATTCCGTTAAGATACTTAGCCCAAGTTACGGTTTATGAAATTTAGGTTTTTTGTCGCGCGCAATACCTGCGGCGGGCTATGCGTAAGCACACCACAAATTTAGCTGAAGAGGCGAGAAACATCAACGAAACCTTCATGAAGACTAACAATATTTGAAACTTCAGAATACATACTTCCGACTTTACCTGATTGATGGGTAAATAAATTATGGCAACCCACAATTATTAATAGTTCTTGAGCGCGAGAAAATGCAACGTTAACCCGTTCTGGTTTCTTGGCAAATCCCACATCTCCTTTGCTATTATTGCGAACCATACTGACAATTACAATAGGTCTTTCCATACCTTGAAATCTGTCTACTGTACCAGTACGAATTTCTAGCGAAGGAAAAAGTTCAGATTGCAGACGTTCATCGATTTTTCTTAATTGAGCGCCATAAAATGTAATTACGGCAATTTCTTTTTTTGGTTCCCCATTAGCAACTCTAGAAGTCCAAGTATTCTCAAACTGATGACACAAACGTTCAATCGCATCAATTTCTGGAGTATTGAAGTAAGAAGTTCCGTTTCTTTGCTCTAAAAACTGATTCTCTATAGGCGTTTTTACCCAGATAAGATGCTGAGATTCTTGGATAATTTCGCTTGCTAAATGATGTGCGCGTTTTGTGTCAGGCTCTAAAATACCAGATTCTAGTTTACCGTCATAAAACTGATTAATTGCTCCCATAATAAATGGATGCATTCGATATTGTGTAGTTAGCATTTGTTTAATACTTTCATCAGCAGATTCAAACTGACTTTTAAATAGTGATTCTTCTAGGAATTGTAGTTCGTCTCGTGTATTGCCAATTGTTTGAGCAACTTCTTCTAAAGTGCTAGTATCAAGCATGGGTGGTAATTGCCGATGATCGCCTACCATGACTAACTTTTTGCCTTTCAATGCGGGGATTAGTAACTCTGGTGGGGTACACTTACTAACCTCATCAATGATGACAACATCAAAAGATTTGAATTCTTCAGAAAAACCTCTATTTGCAGCTTGAACGCAGGTGATACCGACGACGTTGGCATTATCTAAATAAATGCGCCTTAAATCGTCGCGATTGCCTTCAGTTGGCTCTCTTAGTTTTCTTATCCAATCTTGAACAAAATTCTGATATTTATTGAGATAAATTTCGTCTGTTTGGAGTTGTTGCTGCCAAGATTCAAACTGAGTATTTATTTTGCATAAAAACTCTATACTAAACAAGTCAGTTTGGGAATTTTCTGGTTTAAATTTATCAGGTATTGTTTGCCATTCTGTCAACCACCAGCTTCGTTCTTCTTTTAAGTTTTCTGATGGCTGTGGTTGTGATTTTTGTTCTAGTTGGTGTAGATTAATCTGTAGTCTTTGAAGCTGCTGTAAAGAAGTTTCAGTTTCTTCTTTTAGATTTAATAAATGCTGATTTAGAGAATGTTTAATTATTTCCAGTACAGCAAAAGATTCTAATGATGAGATTAATGTTTCAAGCTGACTAATGGAAGTTTCCCAGTAATTTACTTGATTTGCAAATTCTTGGGGTTGCTCCCAAATATTTGATTGTGTTGCCAGATATTTTTCAACTAGAATACGTAATTGAGCAGGGATATTTTTTTGATTAAGTTCTTGCAAGATATTAATAACTGTTCCAAGTTGGGAATTAGCATCTTGCTGTGCTTTTTCTACGTCAGCTTGAGTAATAGATATTTGCTGTTGGCTAACTTCATTTTTCTGAAGTTCATTTAATTGTCGTTGCAGATGCTGAAGCTGTTGTTCAGTTTCCGTTTTGACTTTTAAAACGCATTGACGCGCATTTGTAAGGATAGTATCTAGCAATTCTTCTGTAAGGCGGGTGAGAGTAGAATCAATGTTATTCCATTCCCATGATGCACCATAAGTCCGTTGCATTCTAACTAAGAAAACCTGGGTATTCTCAACTAGTAATTTTCGCTGTTTGGGGTTTAGTAGCTGATAGTTACTGAACTGTTGATAGGTTTCTTGCCATTGGGTGCGATCGCTCTTTGATAGCATCATTGGAATCTGGCTAAAGTTTTGTTGTAAAAAATAGCTGAAATTATGCTGTTTCCCCTGTCTATCAGTAAAACCTCCGTCTATTTCATAAGCGATCGCCTTTGCTAATACTTCCCAATCAGGTAGATTTATTTTATAATTTTTTGGTACTATTGGGAGTTTTAATGTATTAGCAAACATCAATAAACCTAGTGGCAAGTCAACTAAATTTTCTGTGAGAGGTAAACCTGATTGATGACATTCTTTTAAAGTTTGATAGAGATGAGAAGGTGCTGTAGATTTCCATTCCTTAACTGCTGAGATAATGTAATCTATTTCCCGTTGGCGGTTTTGCCATATCTGGATTGTTTGCTGTATGTTTTGCAGTTTGGTAAGATATTGCTGATAATCTGGTTGTAACTGATTTAATGAGGCGAAATTTTGTTTGACAACCTCCACTGATGCCGCAACTTCTAAGATGGCTTTACTTGCCTCTTGAGCATAAGTCAAGGAAGCTTTAAATTCAGAAATTTCTATTGCTACAGTTTCACGCAACCAAGCCGCTAAACCAAAAGCACCAAGCGCCGGACGCACAAAGCCAAGTTCATCAGTATATTTGATGGTTTGACGAACATTTGCTAAAAACTCTTCTACTAAACTGTTACCTTCTGTGTAGGGCTTAAGAAGTGGCAAAAAATCTGTAACTTCTGAAGCTTCCCAGTTGATATTTGGTAAAGTATTTAATATATTTTCTAATTTTGCAATTAGTGATTCAACATCGTTCTGTTTTTCTACAATTTCATTGTAATATTTTTCTTGATTTTGAAAGTTTACCTCTAGTTTTATCTTATTTTTATTGAATTTAGTTTGTTGTTGATTAAATTCTTCCTCTGCTTGGAAGTAAGCGGTAAATCTTTGTGATGATGCCAGTAATTGAGTGAAAATTTTAATATTTTCCAGCCGTTGAGTCAGATTATTTTCGCAGTCAGTTGCAGTATTTTCTAGCCATCTACCAATCACTTGGTCTTCTAAAAATGGCTGTCCTTCTTCCCCAACTTTTTCGGCTCTACCCTTGCGTACAGCGCGAATTACTGGGTTGTGAACTAATCGACTCAGGGCGTTATCTACTGCTAAATTGGCTTGAGATGCAATTAGAGTGCGTCCCCCGCGAAGGGCAATTTGATAGCAAATCTCCGCAATTACGGTAGTTTTTCCAGTACCTGGCGGCCCTTGGATGAGAACAAGATCTTTTGCGGCAAGTACCTTTTCCACTGCTGCTTTCTGACCAGGATTTGCAGAAGATAATAATAAATCTTCTGGCTGAAGTTCAACAGTTGTTTTGATCTGTCTAGCCTGAGAAGCATCGAATAAAAAGTTGCCTAAATAAGGATTTTGAGTATAACCATTATTCAAATCATCTAAAGCTTTTTTCTTACGCTGAATCTGCTGAATATCACCAACTGCTTCAAAACACAAAAATCCTGTATCTGGCAACTTATAACGCTCTGATACCATGAATTCAGCTAAGTCGCGTTCTAATCTGAGGCTGATAATACAACGGTTGGGATCAACTTCTTCAACAGTCCCTAATTGACGACCGCTAATCCAATTTTTGCCGACGGGAGCAGTTTCAAAAAGCTTTAAATCTTCGTTTTTTGTGCGTCTTGCTCGTTCCCAAAAGTTTTCGACATCGAGAGAATTTTGATAAAAGCCGTCAAGGGTAGCTGAGGCTACATCAATTTCAAAACTGATTCGTCTTTTAAAATTATAGTTATGAGTTACGTAACGCACGCAAAATTGACGCGCTTTAGCGATTTTTTCTTCAATTTGCAAAAACGCTTTCCAAGCTTTTAGCTGATCTTCTGTAGGCACATTTTCGCCACAAACTGGCGCGGTAGCGATGCGCTTCAATGTCGCGGGCGGAATATCGAGATGATGCTGATGATTAGCCAGTAAACGTAAGCGACAAGGTATAGCATAACTGTCGGCGTGTCCTCGTGAAGGTTGTAACAACTGAGCCGAAAGTATTTTTAAGCCGTCGCGTCCATCTTTTTGTACAGCCGCTCTAAATCCTAATGTTTTTTTGAGCTTCTCAAGTCTTGCGGGTAATGGAAAATCATCGGAGTCTGTTGCTATTGTCAAATCCCAGATTTCCTCTCTTACCTCTTTTCCCGCGCCTTTGCGACGCACATAAAATAGACAAGGCTTTTTACCGAAACATTCATACATTAACTGATTGGCGCGATCGCGCCGCTCCTTAAAATCGGAATATGATTTCAAGGCAGCCTCACCTTCAAGATGGCGGATAAAGCTATCAATTGCTGAAGCTATAAACGTATAGCCCCAATCTTCAGAGGTTGTTTTAGTTTTTGAGGATTTTGCTGTTAGTTTATTTGCTATTGCACGAATACGTTCTGCATCGGATTCTGAGATTGTACTGGTATGACCTTTGACTAGTATGTTGAGCTTGTCGCAAATTAATAATAATTTCTTACTATCCAAATTTAATTCTTTTGCTAGTTCGTATATTCTGAGTTTGCCGTTGTTCATCCAATACTGCCTTTGCCAACATTTCAAGGACAATTGAGGGTTTAACTTTAAACGCAGAGGAGCGCAAAGTTGATTTTAGTCTCATTTGCTACAAATTAAATTTGGTAATCCTCTGCGTACCTTTGCGTTTACCTTTGCGTTCCTCTGCGTTTAAAAACTCTACGATTTCGGTTACTACTACCCATTAAATGACTATAGTTTATACTGCTGATAAATTTGACTGGCGGCCCGATGCAACAGGGAATGCCGCCATACTAAAGATTTCATATCATCAGCATAACCACCGCCAATAACGCAGGCAACGGGATAACCGCTACTTACACAGGTACTCAAAACCTGCATTTCCCGGCGAAAAATGCCAGTATCTGTAAGAGCTAATTTGCCCAAGCGATCGCCTATATGAGGGTCAACGCCTGCATCATAAAATACTAAGTCTGGCTTGACTTTAGACAACAAATCTGATAAATAATTCGCCAAGATTTGTAAATAAGCGTCATCTTCCATTCCTATCGGCAAAGGAACATCCAAATCGCTGTTTTGTTTAGTACCGGGAAAATTGACTTCGCAGTGCATAGAGAAAGTAAAAACGCTGTCGTCGTCTTGGAAGATAAAAGCTGTGCCGTCTCCTTGATGGACATCCAAATCGACAATGAGGATTTTTTGGACGAGTCCAAATTTTTGTAAAACGCGACAGGCGATCGCTAAATCGTTGAAAATACAAAAACCAGACCCATAACTAGGAAAAGCATGATGAGTTCCACCAGCCGTATTACAAGCTAAACCATGACCTAATGCCAGTTTTGCAGTCAGTATCGTACCACCTACCGCTACACAAGTACGATTCGCTAATGCTGGACTCCAAGGCAAACCAATGCGACGTTGTGCTTTGGGGTCTAGGGTTCCTTCGCAATAAGCTTGAACGTAGCTTGGAGTATGGACTAACTCTATCAATTCTGGTGACGGACGTTCGGGGGTATGAAATTGTTCTTGATTTGCTACACCATCAGCTAACAGCAATTCGTAGAGTTGTCGGAACTTAGACATCGGGAAGCGATGTCCTTCAGGTAGGGGAGCGATATAATCTGGGTGGTAAATAATTGGCAAGTCCATAAAGAAAGAAAATTTCAAGCAGCTAATCCGACAACAAGGTAAAATTTAGCCATAATCACAGTAAAAATGCTGTTCTTGTAAATCTAAACTTCCAAATTTAAATTAATATGATGGAATGGATTCCGCCCATAGCATTTATTCTAGCTGGCTTACTAGCTGGAATAATTGCTGAAAAAGTTATCTTAAAAAAACTGGAAAAATTCGTTAATAATAAACGAATTGCCGGGGGTAATATTATATTTCACTCTCTGCACCGCATGACTTTTATTTGGTTTGTCATTGGCGGTTTTTTTTGGGCAGTTCTGAGTTCTCCCATCAAACCAGATATTGCATTAGTACTGCAAAAAATTCTGACGATCGCACTGCTATATTCAGTAACTCTAGTTTTAGCCAGATTGACTGCTGGTTTTGTGAATTTATTTATTCGCAGAGCAGAAGGGGTTCCCACGTCACTAATTTCTAACCTGGCTAAAGTTACTGTTTTAGTTTTGGGAACATTAATCATACTGCAAACTGTGGGTGTTCAAATTACCCCGATCGTCACAACTTTAGGTATTGGTGGTCTAGCAGTTGGTTTGGCACTTCAAGACACACTTGCAAATTTATTTTCTGGTTTTTACTTAATTATTTCTAAGCAAGTTAGAACCGGAGACTATGTAAAATTAGATGCTGGGCATGAGGGATATGTTATAGATATTTCTTGGCGGAATACAACCATTAGAGAAATTTCCAATAATGTCGTCATCGTTCCCAATTCTAAGTTGTCTTCGGCTATTTTCACCAACTATCATTTACCTGCAAAAGAAATTACTTTAACAATGGAAGTGGGCGTCAGTTATGATAGCGATTTGGAACAAGTTGAAAAAGTGACTGTAGAAGTTGCTAAAGAAGTCATGCAAGAAATTGCACCGGAATTAAAAGATAGCGAACCATATATCAGATTTCATACTTTTAATGATTTTAGTATAGATTTTACACTTTATATGCGGGTAAGCGAATACTTCGATCAGCGGATTGGTAAACATCTATTTGTCAAAAAATTACACAAACGCTATCAACAAGCAGGAATTCAAATTCCTTTTCCGATTAGAGAAGTGTATATGCAAAATAATTCAGCTATGGAAAAAAATTAGTAGTTGCCATGTTAGTTTAATAACATGGCAAGCAGTATCTGCCCTCGAATTTAAATTGCTAATGCTCGTTTTTCTAATGGTAGTTCAAAGCGATCGCCCGGTTTTGGCTCAAATACCCGCGTCGAAAGATTGTTCTTTTCTAATAACGAACGAAATTCCTCAGCACTTCCTTTAGTTTGAATGAGTTTCATCAGCAAGCCCTCAAAGGACACATCTCCACCAGCAGCAGTAGGTATTATTACTTGAGGCTGTAATGATTTGACGACTTCTAAAGCACTATTTTGTCCTTTAATAATCGGCCCAAGCAAAGGTAGCGTCATGTCAATAAACGGTGTAATCACTACATCGATAGGTGCAGATTGCTGAAGTTGTGGAGAATGATACCCGTGAGGCTCGTAGTATACAGTTAAACCACTTTCCAATTCTTTGAGGAGATAACTATTTTCTACCAGAGTCGGGCCGATTGGAGAGCCAGGGAAAGCCTTGATTTCTACTTGATTATTTAAGGTGAAAGTTTCACCATGAGCCAATACTGTTACTTGGGTGTAATCTAACTGCTGTACTACCTTAGCAGCATTGGGAGAAGCTACAACCTTGATGCTGCGATCTAACAGCTTGAGCGTTGGTGGGTGAGTATGGTCTTCTAAACCCTGAGAGAGCAGGATTAAATCAATATTATCTGGGATTGGGCGATTTTGCGATCGCGAACCTTTAAACAACCAATCTAAATTGCTGAAAATCAACGAACCAACCAGCCAAGGGTCAATTAGTATTCGTTTACCGCCGATTTCCAGCAGCCAAGAGTTGCTGTCTAACCAAGTTAAAAACATAAATTTTGTGAAGATAACGCCTACCTTCATTATCAATCGTGTCAGCTTGCTTAGTAAGCACTGAGGCTAATACCTATATTCGTCCGGTCAAGTCTAGACATGGAGTTTTTTTTATGTCCGATCTTGGTTTTACTCACATTGCACTTGCAGTTAGTGATGTTGATGCAAGTATCTCATTTTATGCAAAGTATGCCCAGATGACAGTCGTGCATCATCGCATCGATCGAGCGACTCAATCAGATGTTGCTTGGATTAGTGACCTGACTAGACCTTTTGTGATCGTCCTAATTAAAGCAGCTAAAGTAGAAGGCGCACTTTTACCACAATCCCATCTTGGGGTAGCTTATCAGAATCGTGGGGAAATCGATCGCCTGTGCAATCAGGCACGCGCTGAGGGAATACTGCTGGATGGGCCAAATGACTGGGGCCATCCGGTTGGCTATTGGGCTTTTATTCGAGACCCAGATGGTCATACACTAGAAATTTCCTATGGTCAGGAAATTAGTTTTACAGTTGAGCAAGCTAGAGACGCAATTAATCGCGTCTCTTAAAAGAAAATATTATTTATTACCACGGGTACGTCCCCCTTCATCGTTACTACCACCGTGAGGACGAGAATTACCTGGGTCACAGCCCTCAGCACCATTACCAATTCCTTGGTTGCAATGGCGACGCGGTTTGACGCCCTCTGTTGAAGTTTCAGTTTGATCCTCAACTGCAACTTGTTGTTGTCCAACGACATACTGCGAGGAGATGTTTGCTACTTCTCCGGTGCTAGACAGGGCTTGGTATAGCAAAGCAGATACTTCAGACCTGGTTGCGACCCGTTCAGCATTTAGCAAGTTTACATTGGGATAGTTGACGACTATACCGCGTTGTGTTACAGCAGCAATCAGACTGCGATATTCACTATGAATAGTAGTTGCATCGCTGTAAACAGATAAGATCGTATCCGTGGAACCACTGCTTTGATAATTTAATCCTTGCGCTAATGCTACCAAAATATCAAGCCGAGAAAGCTTTTGACTGGGGTTGAAACCTTTGCCAATAACAGCGTTTAAAAAGCCCATTTGATAAACTTCGCTGATGGCATTGTAAGCCCAATATTGAGTTGAGACATCCTTAAAAGCGATCGCTTGGCGAATTTTCCTCTTGGCAAACGCTTTTCGCAGCATTGCCGCAAATTGGGCACGAGTTACTGGTGCATCTGGGCGGAAAGTCCCATCAGGAAAACCTTCGATAATTTCCATCGAGGCTAATTTAGCAATAAAATCTTTAGCCCAGTAGTCTGTGGAAACATCAGAAAACTCAACCTGGAGAGGGCGAGACAGTCTGACTTGGTGATAATTCATTAGCATTTGGCTAATGTCGTAGCTAGAGTTATCGCTGACTTCAATCACCTGTACCAAACTGCCAGGAGTAGTTTGCAAAACCTTTGCCAAGTCGGAATTAAAGACATTCACGAAGGACTGACGCACTAAAGCATAATCACCCTGAGTAAAAGAAACGGGATAAACGCTGGTTCCGGCAATTTTTGACAAACCTTCTACTTGGAACTGACTACCTTGAAAAGTTTGGGAACTGCTCAGGAAAATAACACGTTGGTTCCTGATTTGGGTGAAGTAGTCGTAAGTGGTAGTACCTGCGTCAATAGTGCCGTTTTGGTCAGCATCAACACCATAAACAGTGCGAACGACTTGGTATTCTCTAGGTTTGGCTGACAAAATCAGGTTAACTGTGGTACTTGCCGACAAACATTCAAATTCGCTATAGCCAATAAAACGGTTTTGAACATCATACAATCGCACGACGATGCGATCGCTAGCTTTTAACCCCTTAACAAATTTTGCTTTTTGCTTAATCTTGTACTTGTAATCACCCAAAAACTGCTCTTTTAAATAGCCCTGGCCACTTTTACTTTTAACAGAAATGCGAGCAATCACTTCTGAAAAGTTACCAGATGGTTGCCAAATGGCAAGGCTAAAACCTGTTTTTTTCGCTTTTACCGAAACGTTACGGCTTTCTGTAGTCACAGGTTGCCGTTGGATAGTGGTGTGATTCCTTGTTTCTACTTCCTTATGGGCTAAAAGTTGTTGTTGTGTGGAATTATCTGTTATTTGAGCGACGATGGTAGAGAACCCTAAAGCTGCATAGGCAGAAGATATTGGCGAAAATATTGCTACAGAGGTTGCAGCAAGAACAACTTTGCTCATTTGAGCAAAGTTACTTTGAGTTATGTATTTCATCCCACACTACCATTCGTCTAAAAAGTCACAGGGCTATTTGATATCCCTCGACTTATTAATCCCTTGGGGTAGATGGAACTAACATCTCATCAGTGCTGAGTGCTGAGTTAGGAGTTAGGAGTGTTGAGTTATGAGTGTGATTATTGCTTTTTTACTCAGCACTCAGCACTCAGATTTTGGTCAGAGAACATTACTATATTTGAAGAAACACTTTATGAATCTTATTAATGACTGTAACTACACAACAGCTTCCAACTCAAGACGCCTTTGAAAAATTCATTTGGACTTGGCAGGGTTACAAAATTCAGTACACTGTCATGGGTACGGGACGCCCTTTGGTACTGGTTCACGGCTTCGGTGCTTCCATTGGACACTGGCGCAAAAATATCCCAGTTTTAGCTGATGCTGGCTACCAGGTATTTGCTATAGACCTTTTAGGTTTTGGCGGTTCTGATAAAGCGCCGATTAATTACACTGTGGAAGTTTGGGTGGAACTGTTGAAAGATTTCTGCACAGCACACATCCAAGAACCTGCTGTATTTATTGGCAACTCCATCGGCGCACTTTTGAGCTTGATTGTACTGGTAGAACATCCAGAAATTGGTGCTGGTGGTATTTTAATTAACTCTGCGGGTGGGTTGAGCCATCGTCCTCACGAATTGAATCCGCCGCTACGGATGGTGATGGCAGCTTTTAATCGGTTTGTGCGATCGCCAATTACAGGTAAATTTGTCTATAACCGCATCCGCCAAAAAGCCCAAATTCGCCGCACCCTCTACCAAGTTTACCGGAACCGTGAAGCCGTCACCGATGAATTGGTCGATTTACTTTATACTCCCTCTTGCGATCCAGGAGCGCAACAAGTCTTTGCATCTATTCTCACAGCTCCTCCTGGCCCAAGTCCAGAGGAACTTTTGCCCAAAGTAAAACGTCCTTTATTAGTAATTTGGGGTGCTGACGATCCCTGGACACCAATTACCGGGGCCAAGATTTACGAAAAGGCACGGGAGAATGGCAAAGATATCAAAATTGTTCCCATTCCCAATGCCGGTCATTGTCCTCACGATGAGGTTCCAGATATTGTCAATGCCCAGATTGTCGATTGGCTAGAGCAAAAGTAATCATTTCGCCTTTCTGCCGATATGTATTAGCCCAAGCAAGGTAAAAATGGGGCTAACAATCTGGGTGAGTGGATCTTAATCTTTGAATTGCGCCTTGACATAATCAAACTCGTATGGTGTGTGAAATGGAGCTTGATGTGCGTAATGGAGATAAAAGGGTAATACCCTTAAATCACCATCCAGATTTTTCAGAACTTGGTTATCAAGTCATCAGCGAACTAGGACGCAACCGAGAAGGGGGACGGATTACTTATCTAGCTAATATCCTCAATTCTAATCAACAAGTGGTAATTAAAGAGTTTTGTTTTGCTCGTGCAGGTACTGATTTATCAGGTGTGAAACCATATCAGCGCGAAATTGAAATCTTGCAACAACTGAATCATTCCCGCATTCCTCGCTATCTAGATTCCTTTGAAATGCCAGGGGCTTTTTATCTGGTACAGGAATATAAAAATGCCCCATCCTTGGGATTAAAACGCAGCTTTCATCCTGAAGAAATTAAGCAAATTGCTCTGTCAATCTTAGAAATTTTGGTTTATCTGCAAAAGCAAGTTCCGCCAATTATTCATCGGGATATTAAGCCAGAGAATATTTTGGTTGATGAAGAACTAAATGCTTACCTGGTTGATTTTGGGTTGGCTAGAATACAGGGTGCGAAAGTAGCTCTGAGCAGCTTTATAGCCGGAACTCCAGGTTTTATGCCACCAGAGGAACAGTTTGGTCATTCCCTGACTGAGGCATCAGATTTATATAGTTTAGGAGCAACACTAATTTGCTTACTTACTAATACCCGTTCTGTTGAGATTGGCAAATTAATTGATGATAACTATCGCTTTAATTTCCAGCAATTAGTTCCTCAAATCAGTCCGCGTTTCCGGTGGTGGTTGATGAAAATGGTGGAACGTAACCGAAAACGTCGCTATGCTAATGCGGCTATTGCTTTAAAAGCACTTGGGACAATTGAGGTTGTTGGTAGTGCGACTGGGTTAGATAATTTCATCAGTACAATCAAACCTAGAAAACGAGCCACTTTGTTGGGACTAACTACTGTTGTTACACTAGCTGCGGTTGCAGGAATTTTAATAAATTATCAGCCTGGTAATATGGTTAGGAAATTGTCGGAAGCTAGAGAATGTCAAAACTTTGATTTAAGCTCAGATTGCCAAGATAAAATCGGAAATTAAGATTAATTAGGTTGCATCTGGCTAAGGATTACAGCAGTTTTCAATTGAATAGACTACACGCGTAGGGGCACAATATATTGTGTAGCTTGTTTTTTTGCTAAATCAACAAACAAAGCGATGCTTCGCTGCGCCAACTTCACCAGTCCTGCGTTGTTTACCGCCGTAGGCATCGCACTGTTTTTTCGATTCCTTCCAAGGTTTGTAACTCAGATGGTGATGTATTTTTATACAGAATCGCCGCGATTTCTTTGACTGCTGCTTGTAACCGTTCTTGTTCTTCCGGGGTCATGGCTATGCTTCGAGTCAGTATTGTCTTATCCCCATACTACACTCATTAATTAGGATTTCTACAAAAATGGGATGCTCCCTGCGTATTTTTATACTAAAACTGGGTATTACAAATAAGTACTTTTGAGCGAATAGGTCTTCAAAGATGATTTTAAACTTTAGAAATACTAGTGCTGCGTGTGCCGTATTTTTATTAGTCAGTGTCAGCAGCTTTCATAAGTCAGCCATTGCCAATATAAATAACCAGTCCCAATTGATAGCACAGCAGAGTAAAACTCAGCCAAACCCAGTTTTTAAATCTATTCTGCCTAAATTAAAGCAAAAAACTCAAATTCGGATTCTTTTACCGAAATTTATTCCTGAGTCGGATGGGGAAAATCCAATTTACGCAACTATAGAAGCTGCTACGCAAAAAAAGTATGATATTTTACTGGGTTATACTCCAGACTGTAATGGTGCTTCTGCCTGTCGTTTCGGGGTTGTTTCTGCTGAAGCCATAACCCGCAAAACACCCAGCCTGACTGGGAAACGTGTATCCTTAGCTAAGGGCATTACTGGCTATTTTGTAGATTTTACTTGTGGTGCTGGTTGCTCAGATGCTACCTTGACTTGGAGACAACAGGGTGTGCAATATGTTTTTGGGTTGAAAGCAGGCGATCGCACTTCTTTAGTAAAAATGGCTAATTCTGCGATTAATCCCTAGCTCACGTCATTTGATTGTACTTCCCAACGAAACAGCCGCGGCAATTGAGATACATCAATGGCGTAGTTAACAATCCACATCACTAATTCAAAAATCAATACATATCGTACCCACTGCAACTCGCTTGTAGAATCCAAAAGCGTCAAACCCTCATATAACTGCCAGAAGCGGTAAGGGAGATATATATAAGGAACCATTACCCACACAACATTTTGCAACTGCCTGAGTGCCACGCTTTCAGAGATGATTTGCAACCCGAATACGATAAAATACCAACCAAGCACAATTAAGATCGTGCGATCGCCCCACCATACACCCCACAATAGCATGACTACTAATGGCGGCACTACTCCTAGTAGTATCACTGAGCCAAACCAAATTTTATACCAACTGGGAAATGGTAAAGGTAGGGTATAAGGCTTTGTGTTTTTCCACCCCCAGTTCACAACCACAATAAAAAGTGTGGCAATAAGGAAAAAGAGAAGATTTTCTAGGAACAGATAGAGGTTGATGTTTAAGGAAGTCATAAGGGTATTATCAACCTCTGATGTTTATGTGTCATTCTCTTCAAGTAGTATTTTTGCTATTTACCGACCTAGCCAAATCTTGATAATGTCAAGAAGACTAGAACCACCCCAAACCAATGCCACTAGTAAAGTTACTTTTGATTGTCGGTCTTCTTCAAAAAAATAGCGTTCTAATTCGTTAGACAGTCGAGCCATACACTAGCAAATTTTATCAACTTCCAGTAAATAAATATACTTAATCTCTACACAAAATCCGAAAAAGATTTCAACTTTTGTTTGCTCTATTTTCTTGTACAAAATGAATAATCGATGGTACTAAAGAAATAACTATAATTAATCCAATAATCGGTAACAAATACTTATCTACCTGTTCAGGTGGCAGAGATTTTCCTAAGAAAAACCCTAACAGGGTAATGCCAAATGTCCAAAGAAAGCCACCAATTAAGTTGTAAGACATAAATGTGCGATAATGCATTGCACCAATCCCAGCCACGATGGGCGCGAAAGTGCGTACAATCGGTAAAAAGCGTGCCAAAACAATCGTTTTTTTACCGTGCTGGTGATAAAAGTTTTGAGTTTTTACAAGATGTTTTTTATGAAACAGCCAGGAATCTTCCTTATTAAATAGTCTTCTGCCAAACTTATGCCCAGTCACATAGCCAACATTGTCACCTAAGACTGCACAAACAAAAGCACCAATTATCAGAACCCAAATGTTCAATAAATTCTGAGATGCAACAAATCCAGCGGTGAACAATAAACTATCCCCAGGCAGAAAAAAACCAATTAACAAGCCAGATTCAGCAAATACAATCGCCCAGACTCCAAAATAGCCGAGTGATTTAATCAGTTGTGGTAAATCCAAATGCATAGAATTTTTACTTTTCAACAATAGATCCACAACATCTTAACGTTCAGCAATTTTATTGAATAAAAAGTAATATTAAATTTATGTAAATTTATTATGTAATCTTGGAAAATATAATGACAGATGACAGGTTTTGAGTTATGGGCGCAAAAGACAAAGATATTTGAAAGTACTAAGAATATTTTGGAGTGCTGCGATGCCTACGGCGAGCTTTGCTAACGCAGCAGAGTTGGAATATCGTGTTAACTTTTTCATAGCTACCCTTAGAGATATGAAAAGTCATCAAATACCTCCTGGAAGCTATGGTTTGCCTATATTAGGTGAAACACTCTCCTTTGTTTTCGACCGCGATTTCGCTAAAAAGCGCTATCGCCAGTATGGGTCCATCTTCAAAACTCATCTTCTTGGCAGACCGACCGTAGTGATGGTCGGGCCGGAAGCATTAGAGTTGGTTTTGTCAAGCCAAATGGAGAATTTTTCTTGGCGCGAGGGATGGCCTGATAATTTCAAGACATTACTGGGTGAATCGCTTTTTCTGCAAGATGGAGAGGAACACCGCAGAAACCGCCGCTTGATGATGCCGGCGTTGCATGGCCCAGCATTGGCGAATTATGAGATTATTGCTGCTCATCTTCTACGCAATTATCATTGGGAGATATTACCCAATCAAAGTTTAGAAACCGTGTTTTTTCCCAGCAATCGTCCTAAAGATGGGTTACGGGTTCGATTTCAACCTCGGTGAAATGTTTTATGGCATCCCAAATAGACGTACATTTACCTAATGGAGTTTTACAACGCTTGCAAAATGTGAAAGATTTTGTCGGCGGAAGCGTTAACTCTCTAAGTAACTCAGCACAACAAGCTGGTGAGTCTTTGAAGACAACAGCCACTACAACGACTGATAAAGCAATTGATACAGTTACAACAAGTTTAGAGCAAACTTTGCAAACAGCGGAGCAATTTAAGAGTACAACATCGGGAGCAGTAAAAACAGCGATCGCATCTTCTGCAAGTGATTGGCTGACACAACACCCGATATTTTTTAGGTTAGTTCAAATACTAGGTTGGGCAGCTAATCACCCAATTATTAGTGTAGTAATTTTGCTGTTTGCACTTGCTCTAATTTGGAGCATCATCAAAGCAATTGTCCGCTTAATTGAAACCGCTAGTTGGTCAATACTCAAGGTTCCGTTAAAATTGCTTCAGACTTTGATTAAAGTTAGTTTTCTATCTTTAACTAAAGTTGGGAGTTTTGCTGTTCAACGAATGACTGCTACTGAAACAATTGATAACCTGCCAGCTTTGTTACCTGAAGATTCTCAACCAACTAAACAACAGCGATTAGCAGAAATTTCTTATCGTTTGGAAGCAATTCAAAAGGAACAACATGAGCTTTTACAAGAAGCGGCAGACTTGATTGCTGCTGACACAATTGATATAGAAGTATCAAAAATTAAACAGCTAAAAAGCGCTGAATCACATCTTGGCTGAGTTCGGTGGTGGAACCGGAGGCGACAATACCACCTTTTTGCATAGCGTAATAGTAATCAGCTTGACGGACAAAGTGTAAATGTTGCTCTACTAATAACACCGAAATACCTGTGGTTTCGACGATGCGACGGACTGCGGCTTCAATTTCTAGGATGATGGAGGGTTGAATACCTTCGGTGGGTTCGTCTAAGACGAGTAATTGAGGTTCTCCCATTAAAGCACGTGCGATCGCTAATTGTTGCTGCTGTCCTCCGCTTAAATCACCACCCATCCGCGAAAGCATGGTTTTTAACACCGGAAATAAACTAAAAACTTCCTCTGAAATTTCTGCTTTTTTTACTGGTTTGCGTCTAGCTTCCAATCCCAGCAGTAGATTTTCTTTAACTGTCAACCGAGGGATAATCTCTCGTCCTTGGGGGACATAACCAATTCCCAACTTTGCCCTTTGGTCTGGGGATTTGGAATTGATTAATTCTTCAGCTAAATTAATAGTACCGCTACGGGGTTTGAGTAAACCCATGATAGTTTTGAGTAAGGTAGTTTTTCCGACACCATTGCGTCCAATTAAGCAAACCATTTGCCCAGATGGTACGCTCAAATCTACATTGCGGAGAATATGGCTTTCGCCGTAATAAACGTTAAGGTTAGAAATTTTTAGCATAAAAGGACTTTTAACTGTTTAGTTTGGATATCAAGTCTCTAACTGGCGATTCCTTTGTTAATAAATATCTGGTTAACCTCTTATGATACCTGATTGCAAATGCAACTAATGATATTTCAGATGATGCTTTAGCAAAGATAATCGCCAAACATCAGGCGGATGTCCTGTTGCCAATAACAATCACGCCGATGATTTACCAATTTGAAATCTTTATACGGACATAATTTTTATCATGTCCGTATAAAGAGAACTTTGCGTCAGTTTTGGGATATTTTTTTATTTAGAAGTCCCTAATTCCGATTAAACAATCACAAAATTGTTTTCGCTGAGTGACAATCCAGTAGATAGTTGGGCAAATTTTACCTGAGTAAATCCAGACGCGCTGCCATCAATGTCAAAGAACAGTCCACCTGTAGCACTGTTATAGATAAATCGTTGATTGCTTGTCGTCGCAGATGTTCCGAGGGTAAACTGACTTGTCTTAAGCGAACCTGCTGATAACCCACCGCCAAAGCCAGCAGCCGATACCTGAATCACTTCATTAGTCGCGTTGAAGTCATAAATACTGTCAACACCTTTATTGTAATTATTGAAAACAAAGGTATCAGTACCAGTTCCTCCATAGAGGGTGTCATTACCAAAACCACCTATAAGGGTATCATTGCCACTGCCACCATAGATTGTGTTCTTACCAAAGGCGCTAGAGGCGGAGATATAATCATTGCCAGCGCCACCATCGAGTAAGTTATCACCTTTTGAATTAGTAGCATCCAAGTTATCGTCCCCACTACCACCATTAAGAGTGTTTTTTCCAGACGAGCGAGACTCGTATGTGATGGAGACATCGCGGGGTGAGTAGGGGTCGCTAGGAATATAGCTGTAGTAGCCAGAGATGGAGAGATAATCATTGCCATCACCCCCAGAGAGCAAATTATCGCCTGTTGAACCGCCAGCACTCAAGGTATCCTTACCTGCACCGCCGTTGAGGGTGTTCTTACCAGACGAGCGAGAGTCGTCGGCTCCGTAGTTACCTCCGTTGTAGTAGCCAGAGATGGAGAGATTATCATTGCCATCGTCCCCAGAAAGCAAATTATTGCCTGTTGAACCGCTAGCACTCAAGTTATCGTCACCCGCGCCACCGTTGAGGGTGTTTTTACCAGACGAGCGAGAGTTGTAGTCGTAGTCTGGGTAGCTAAAGCTCTCGTAGCCAGAGATGGAGAGATAATCATTGCCATAGCCCCCAGAAAGCAGATTATTGCCAGCAAGGGAGTCATTCCCCGTACCACCAATGAGGGTATCATTTCCCGCACCACCAATGAGGGTATCATCACCCGCACCACCTCGCAGCAAATCGTTTCCACTCAAGCCATCGATTTTGTCATTACCGCCTTGACCATTAACTACATCATTGGAATCTTCTAACCCCGTAATGTTATTGTTGAGGTCATTGAGGAAAGTTACTGTGTTCTTGATGCCCAGGCTAGTATCAGTAGAGTTGGAATCGAGGACATTAAAGCTGTCGGTGATGCTATTTTGCCCGTCAAACAGGATATTACCAATTGCTGGTTTGCCTCCAGAAGCTTTCAAATTCTCTAAATTTTCTAGTTTGAAATTTTGCAGGATAACTACGGTATTAGCATTCCCTTCAAAGGAGATTTCCAGATCGTTGCCATTCTGGAGCAGCTGTAAATTTCGAGCAGTTAATCCTGTACCCTGGAATTTGATGGTGTCCACTTCAGCGATAACTGCTGCTGTCGGGTTAGTTCCTTTACCTATGCCACCGAAATCAGTGATTGTATCAGTGCCGTCACCTAAGTTGTAAACAAATTTATCTTTGCCACCGCCACCAGTTAAAGAATCATTCCCAGTACCACCAATGAGAGTATCATTCCCAATACCACCCTGTAGTATGTCGTAGCCGCTGGTTCCAATGATATTTGCCATAACTTTTACCTACCTTATTCCATTTTTTCAGTAATTTCAGTTCTCAATCTTGAATTTAGCGCTGTTTTAAGGCATAAAATACTTACCGAAATTGACGTTTTCGGTAAGTATTTTATACCTTAAGAATTAGGAACACTAATATTTAGCAAAGATTCACCCTATGAAAAGGCTTTTCAGTAGCACTGATTTTTTCTCAAACTCTCTAAGCTCGACTTTATCCCTATTAGGCATTAAAACATTTATTTATAGGTGTTCGTTATTTACTGAACACCTGAAGAATTTAGTTAAGCTTCAGCAATATATTTGTTAAGCCATCGCCTAACCGCTCAATAGATTCTTGCTGTTTCGGATCTTTTAACGTGCCATCAGCATTAAAAGCTTCATAAGCTTTGGATACTGCTACTTGGTCGGGAAGTACCAAAACTTTAATGTTTCCCAAAATAGACCGTAGGTGAACCAACCCCCGCAAACCACCAAGAGCGCCTGGGGAAGCGCTCATAATACTAGCAACCTTCCCTGCAAAAGCAGTCAAAGCCAACGGTGCTTCATTTTGATATGGACGGGATGCCCAGTCAATGGCATTCTTCAAAACTGCTGTGAGTGAACTGTTATATTCCGGCGAAGCAATCAGCAATCCTTGATGAGAAATCATCAAGTCCTTAAACGTGCGGGCATTGGCTGGTAGTCCTTCTTGAGCTTCCAAGTCTTCATCATACAGAGGTAAGGGCAAATCGCGGAGGTCTACATAAGTCACTTCTGCGCCTGCTGCCTTAGCGCCAGCTGCCGCGATTTTTACCAGTTTTTTGTTGTAAGAATCTATCCGGGTGCTGCCAGCAAAGGCGAGGATTTTCGGTGTAGATGCCATAATTCTAGATTGAATGGGAAGGATTAACCTGTTCAGCTGCATTATCCTGTTTTCAGGCGATCGCTGTTTGCTAGCTTTAGATTTTCTTTACAAACCACTTAACTGAGAACCGCGCTGAACCAATCTAGAAACAATACGGTAGTATCTGAATAATCTAAGTTTTGTTGGGCAAAGGCGGATTTATGTTCCAAGAGATTGCTGCTCAAATTACTTTTTCTGACTCATTTCCATATTTAGTTACAGCCTTAGGCATTACTAGCACAGCGGGAATATTTGGTTGGCGGTGGTGGAAACAAAAGAATACTTACAAATCTCTACAGTCCTTTCCCTCTCCTAAGAGACACTGGCTATTAGGAAATATTCCTCAAGTATTAGCAGCAGTCAAAGAGAAGAAATTCTTCCAATTATTGTTTGATTGGAGCCAGCAGCTAGGCCCAATGTATGTTTACTGGACTGGCTATCCAGTTCTCGTTTTGAGTAAGCCAAAAGTTATCGAAGACACCATTGTTAATGGGATGAGAGACGGTAGCCTAATTAGGTCACAGCGAGCTAGCAAAGCTTGGAACGACATTAGTGGGCCCATTCTTTTAGGTCAAAACGGAAATGAGTGGCAGTACAGACGCAAGGCTTGGAATCCTGAATTCAGTTCTAGCGGTCTCTCCAAATATGTGGAAATTATTAGCCAAGCTTGCGAACAAATAATTGAGAAAATTCAGTCAGCTGCCTCACCAGAAGTTCAGGTAGATCCTCTGTTTGTAGAACTAACAATGAGGGTGATTTCCTCTCTTGTACTGGGCATTCCTGTGGATAAAAACGTTGCTACTCATGAAGGACAACCCCTTGATGTTCTCAAGGTGTACGAGGCAATGTCTATTGTGGGCTATCGGTTCCTACGGGTAGCTACTGGCGAGAAGATATGGATGAAATATCTGCCAACTAAGAATTCACGAGATTATTGGGCAGCAAGGCGATATTTAGAGGAGTTTATTACTCCCCGTGTAGACTTAGCTTTACAGATGAGAGAACAAAATCAGACGAATTTACCACAGGTAAGTCCTTTGTTCCAGGAATCAATGTTAGTGAAAATAGCTGCCAAAGAACCAAAATACAATCGGGAAACACTAGTAGCAGAAGTTATTGAACTTTTAATCGCTGGTACTGATACCACCGCCCATACTTTATCCTTTGCAATAGGAGAGTTGGCCTTAAATCCAAGAGTTTTTCAGAAGGCACAAGCCGTTGTTGACCAAGCTTGGGAAAGTCAAGGCAGTATTAATGGAGAAAGCCTCAAGGAATTGAATTACATCCGCGCTATTTTCAAGGAAACTTTGCGCCTTTATTCAGTCGCTTCAGGCTCGACTTCATTGGAGGCTGAACGTGACACTGTTATTGAGGGTACGGTTATTCCTCGTGGCACGAAAATATTCTGGTCAATGCTTGCTGCTGGACGAGATCCAGAAGTCTATTCTCATCCCGATGAATTTCTGCCAGAGCGTTGGTTAGAGAAGAGTAAGGAAAGTAGTCAACTGCCAATGATAGACTTTGGCTCAGGTTCTCATCGTTGCTTGGGAGAGCATTTGTCAATGCTGGAAGGAACGATGATGCTGGCATTACTGCTTTACTACTTTGACTGGGAGTTGGTTAACGGCCGATCATCTCTGGAACAGTTACAGCAGAACCTTTTAATTTATCCGCCTGATAGAATGCCGGTGCGATTTCGTTTGAGAAAGTAGGGATAATACCGTTTCAGAGGAACGCATTGGCATTGCATTGAGATGCATTAACAGTGCAAGCCGATGCATTAACAATGCAAGCCGACGCATTAACAGTGCAAGCCAACGCATTAACAGTGCAAGCCGACGCATTAACAATGCAAGCCGACGCATTAACAATGCAAGCCGACGCATTAACAATGCAAGCCAACGCATTAACAATGCAAGCCGACGAATTCATTGCCATTGCAGGGTATTGCCAAATTTGATTTGCGATCGCAAGTTCAGTGAGTGCGCGTTTACTAGGGTGATAGAAGCCTAAACTCACCCAAAGTTGATATAAATGGTTAGAAGCTGCTTTGACTTATCCAGGAGTACAACTATTATATTTGTCTGTGCCGATAGTAATTGATTTGGCTGATTTACCTGCGCTAATGCCAAATCTTCGCCCCGTTTTAGAAAAGTTTCAGGAATACAAAAAAAGCGGCGAATTTCAATTGTTCTAAAGCATTTTTTCCAAGAACTGCTTGGCGCGATCGCACTGAGGATTTTGGAAAAACTCGCTAGGAGTAGTATCTTCTGCTAAACTTCCCCGATCGAGGAACATAATCCGATTGGCAACTTCTCTTGCAAAGCCCATTTCATGGGTAACGATCGCCATTGTCATACCAGATAGCGCTAAACCTTTCATCACTTCCAGCACATCTTTGACCATTTCGGGGTCTAGAGCAGAGGTGGGTTCATCAAATAAAATCATCTCTGGTTCCATTGCTAATGCCCGCGCGATCGCTACTCGCTGTTTTTGTCCCCCAGATAATTTGGATGGATACACAGACACTTTTTCTTCTAAACCTACCTTAGCAAGCAATTCTAAGCCATGTTCTGCTGCTTTTTGCTTGTTAACACCTTTTACCTTGATGGGTGCGTAGGTGACATTTTCCAGCACATTCATGTGGGGAAACAAATTAAAATGTTGAAATACCATCACCAAATGCTGACGTACTTTCGCAATGTTGGCCTTGGGCTTGGTAATTTCTTGGTCGTGAAAGTAGATTCTGCCTCTGGTGGGTTGTTCTAGCAAGTTTATGCATCGTAAAAAGGTAGACTTACCCGAACCAGAAGGGCCTAATATGGCAACCACTTCCCCTTGGTAAAACTCAGTGGAAATATCTTTGAGTACGTCGAGTTTGCCAAAGGATTTACATAAGAATTCCGTGCGAATGACTACATTACTCACTTTCCCGTAACCTCCTTTCTAAAGCGGATGCACCCAAGGTCATACCCATTACCAAAACATAGTAGATTAATCCTGCAAATAGCAGTGGTTCAAAATAAATATATTTGTTTGCACCAACGATTTGGGCGCTGCGTAATATTTCCACCACTCCAATCGTTGACACCAGCGCGGAATCTTTGAGCAATCCAATAGTTTCATTTACCAATGCTGGGAGAATGTTCTTCAATGCTTGGGGTAAAATCACATCCCACATCATCAACCAATAGGGAACACCCATAGACATCGCCGCTTCACTTTGTCCTTTATCTACCGCTTGAATCCCACCTCTGATGGTTTCCGACATATAAGCGCCAGAATTCAGGGTAAAAGTTAGCACCCCTGCTTGCAATGCTGAAATGTCATAGCCTGTAAGCTGGGGTGTTGCGTAGTAAACTAATGCCAACTGTAATAGCAAAGGTGTGCCTCGAAAAACAGAGGTGTAGGCGTTAGCAACCCAGGTTAGCGGCTTGATGCCGAGAATTTTTAAGAGAGACAGGATTGTTCCCCACATTAACCCCAAGGTTACAGATAATAGGGTAAACAACAAAGTTAACGGGATTCCCCGCAGAATAAAGGGAATGTCGGGAAGGATTCTGGTGAAGTCGAGATTCAATCCGCCTTTGGCAGCAGTTGAAGATGCAGAATTGGCGGTAGTATTCTCTGAAAACCATTTGGTTACTAGTTTAGCCAATGTGCCATCGTCCTTCATTTGTTGAAGGACTTTGTTAAACGGTTCTACAAAAGAAGAACCTCTGGGAAAAGCGATCGCCGATCCACTTGCCTGCTCTGAGGGAATTGTATTAAATTCTAAATCTGGGTTAGCTTGGGCAAATCCCTTAGCGACGGTATCCTCAACAATTGCGGCATCAATTCGCCCAGATTTGATTTCTTGAACTACTTCCGGCACTCTGTTGAGTTGCTTTAGCTGAATACCCACAACTTTTTTAGCAATTTTCTGAGCATTTTGTTCTTGGATGGTTCCTAGTTGTACCCCAAGCTTTTTTCCTGATAAGTCTTGGGGTTGCTTGAGGTTGCTACCTTTAGGAGCGACAATGGTATCTTTGGCTTCGTAATAAATAATTGAAAAATCAATATTTTTTTGACGTTCTGGAGTCGGTGTCATCCCAGCCATGACAAAATCAGCGCGATTTGCTTGGAGTGCAGGGATTAAGCCATTAAAATCCGATTCCATTATTTGAAGTTTAAACCCTAGTTTTTCAGCAAGGGTTTTGGCAATATCTATATCAAAGCCAACGATTTGGCGATCGCCTCCTTTCGTATCATAAAACTCATAAGGGGGATAATCTGGGGAAGTAATCAACGTCAGCGTGTCTTTCCCTAAAGGTGAGGCAGCTTTGAGAGAATTACTATGTCCGATGAGGATGCTGATTACTACTGCTACAACTAGTATCGTTGATAGCCATACTTTCTTTTTCTTCATTGACTATTGACTGGTGACTGTTGACTGTTGACTGTTAACGGTCTAAAAAGGTGTATTTCATCACATCTCTAGAATATTGGGTTTTTTCTACACTTTTTTATAACCTCTATTCTGTACCTTAAACTGTCACATCAATCGAGCAGATATATCTGTGACATACAGGAAGGAAAAATTTTAATATTTATAAAGATGCAGGTCGATGCAACAAAGGTGCAGGTCGATGCAACAAAGGTGCAGGTTGATACAATAAAGATGCAGGTTGATACAACAAAGATGCAGGTCGATACAACAAAGGTGCAGGTTGATGCAACAAAGGTGCAGGTCGATGCAACAAAGGTGCAGGTTGATGCAACAAAGATGCAGGTCAAGAGACTTGTGTGTACACCGTAGTCAACAGTCACCAGTCAAAATTTTACTTAGTCGCCTCCAGTAACTTGACGCTGGCATAAATTGCATTAATATGAGGTGTGGGAATTTGAGTAAGTTTTCCCAATTCTGCCACCGCGCCAACAATCGCATCTATCTCCGTAGCGCGTCTGGCTTCGATATCTTGTAGCATTGAGGTTTTATGGGAACCAACGTTTTCTGCCCCATTAATTCGCTGTTCTAAAGTGATGCCAAACTTTATACCTAAGTTTTCTGCGATCGCTTGAGTTTCAGTCATCATTTGTCGCGCTAGTTCGCGAGTGAGGGGATAGCGACAAATATCTTCTAGAGTAGCACCAGTCAGGGCACTAATCGGATTAAACGCCACATTTCCCCACAACTTGATCCAAATTTCCGTGCGAATTTGATTGCGGATTGGTGCTTTGAATCCTGCTTGTTTTAAAGTCTGTGCCAGTAATTGGATGCGTTCGGTTTTAGTGCCGTCGATTTCACCGAGAGTAAAGCGATCGCCTTCAATATGTTTAATTACACCTGGTTCAATTATCTCAGTTGCCGGGTAAACAACACAACCAATAGCGCGTTCAGCACCGATATTAGCTTCAATAATCCCATCGGGGTCAACAGATTGAATCCGCGTACCTTCATACTCACCGCCATGTTGACGAAAGTACCACCAAGGAACGCCATTTTGGGCTGTCACCACCATCGTGTGAGCATCGTAGAGTGTAGGGAGAAAGCGTGCGATCGCAGATACACTGTGAGCCTTCACAGTTAAAATTACTACATCCTGTGACCCAGCTGACTGAATATCACTCGTTGCCATCGGAGTAACAATTTGGCTGGAACCGTCTGCCATAAGTAACTTCAGCCCATTTTTTTGAATTGCCTCCAAATGAGAACCACGCGCGATTAATGTCACCTCTTCACCTGCCAGTGCCAATTTCGCCCCTAAATATCCACCAATCGCACCCGCGCCAACAATACAGATTTTCATTTAGCCAAAAAATATGATTTGTGGAAAACGGTATCCAGTTCAGTTCCCAGTAGTGAATTCTCAAGCTTAGAGTGGGAAGATTCACAACTACTACTCATTACTCATTACTCATTACTCATTACTCATTACTCATTACTCATTACTTCTTACTCACCACTCCTAAAGCTTTGCATCGCTGCTAATAAATCTTGATGAACAGATTTTGAGGCAGCTACGATCAATCCAGGCATACTATAGTTTTGACAAGTGTGCAGTGGCGGTAAAGTCGAACCGTCCAGAGTAGTTACAATCCAGCCAGCCTCTTTTGCAATAAAAGCGAGTGCAGCACTATCAAGAAATTTGCCCGATTTAATGACTGCTCCACTCAAGTCGCCAGTGAGAATACCATTGAGATTGGGAATTTGAATATCACTAGAGTAATCAGTTGCTATATCGATTACTTTATATCGATCTTTTAATAAATCTGCGATGGAATTCATTCCCCATCCTAATAAAATAGAAGGTTTGGCGGATGTTATATCTAATGGGGCACAGGCTTCTAAGTTCATGTCTAGTGTGCCTTTAAAAGCACCTTCACCTCGAAGGGCGTAAAAATAAATGTTTTGGGCAGGAGAAATCGCAATTACTGCTTCAAAGTCATCCGCATTTAGAATACTGAGAATAATTTGGTAATTAGAATGTCCATCCATATAAAACTTCGTGCCATCAATCGGGTCGAGTGTGACTAAATAATCACCTTCTGAGCCGAGTTCGGTAGCGCGAAAATATTTGGTATTATTAGAACTTTCATATTCTTCACCATAAAAGCGAATATCTGGGAAAGTGCCTAGTAATACTACTTCTACTAGATTTTGAATAGCCACATCTGCGTCAGTAAGAGCAGCACTAAAAAAGTTGTTTGCTTGTTCTTTGGCAGGAAGTGCAGCAATTTTTGGTTGTAGAAAATTGGCATAGGCTGCTGCTACTTTGAGATGGGGGAGTAAAGTCTCTAAAATTAATCGAGTAGTTGGTTTTGTGAACATTGCAGCAAACTCCTTTTAGAAATAATCTACCGTCCGCAGGGCGATAGAATTCTATATCTAGACAAAATTACGGTATCATTTTGATGCAATGATACCACCGTTGCTATATTACTTTAATCTGTGTGTCTCCAAGAGCCTATAGAGAAATCGCAAGTTTTCTCGTAAATTTAAGGGTTTAAGACCGAACGTCAACACTTGTCAACACTTAGTACAGCATTTCATTAATTCATAGCGAATTAAATTTGGCAATACTCTACAATGCCAATGCATCGGCTTGCATTGTGAATGCATTGGCTTGCATTGTGAATGCATTGGCTTGCAGTGTTAATGCATTGGCTTGCATTGTGAATGCATTGGCTTGCATTGTAAATGCGTTGACTTGCATCGTGAATGCATTGGCTTGTATTAAAAACGCTACGCTTTATACGCAAAACTGTACTTAGCTCAAGTTACCCTACAAAAAGCAAGCTACCATCGGGCTTTAAATTCCCATCTGAAACTCTCTTTTTTACAAGACGCTACGCGTAGCTTGCTTACCTGTAAGGGTATAATTTTGAATTTTGATGGTTTTAGGAAACTTTTTCGAGCTTCTTCTGAGTAAATTTGGATAGATTGTGGCGTTTGAGTAATGAAGGTGCGCCAACAAGAGTACCAAGAATGAGTAGGCTAAGGATAGAAGTGGGTTCAGGAACAGCGACTATGGTTGCAGAAAAACTAATAGGTAACTCACTATCTTCTAATCCTAAATTTTCAAAACCTGGTATGATTGGCGGCGCAGAAAATACCTCTAAATAACCTGGTGTTGGCAAAAAACTCGCGAAAAATGGACTAGAATAGTTTCCTCCAGAAGTGGAATACCCAAAACCATCACCTGTTAACTGCTGAGTATTAAGACTAATTAAATTATCAACGTTAAAAGGTTCGTTTCCTGGGATCGGAGTCCCAGCGGGTTGCAAACCGGTAATTGTTTCACCATTTCGCGTACCAGTAATTCCAGTAATTGAGTAAAAACCCAAATCGTTAGGAGTGTCATTAGTGGTGAAAGTACCATTCGCCGCTATGCCAGTACCAGAATAATTCCAGTTCCAACTTAAAGCAGAAGCAGCTGGCATTGTCCCGAAAACTAATCCAGATGTAGTGACGAGGGCTATGGCAGATAGAGCTAGATTTTTCATGGAAGTCGTTGCTGCGATCGCGGATCTTGTAGAAGGCTCCCGTGTATTATACGGAAATTAGGAAAGATTGTACGATCGATCTTGGCTATTTACCTAGCAGCGAGCTGATAACCACGCCAAAGCAGCATCAACATTATTAACCTGCTCCCCTGGCGGTATGGCTGGACGATTTACCATCACAACCTTTACGCCCAGTTCTCGCGCGGCAATCATCTTGGGCTTTGTCGCATCGCCACCGCTATTTTTGCTGACGATGGTATCAATGTTATTCTCAATCAGAATTTGTCTTTCATTATTGAGGGTAAAAGGCCCGCGATCGCACAATACCATCCCCGGCGGTACTAAAGCATCTTCGCCAGGAGGGTCAATCATCCGCATCAAAAACCAAATTTTCTCCAAATGAGCAAAAGCAGCCAGTTCTTGCCTGCCAACTGTCAAAAATACCCGCTGTGACTGATTTTGCAGGGCTATTGCTGCGGCTGCAACACTATCAACTTCAATCCAGCGATCGCTACTTTCTTTTTCCCAAGGCGGACGGATTAACATCAAACGGGGTACTCTAACTTCCGTTGCTGCATCTGCCGCATTGAAGGAAATCTGACTAGCAAAAGGATGGGTTGCATCAATTAATAAGTCGATTTGCATGACTCGCAGATAGCTAGCCAATCCAGCCACACCCCCAAAGCCTCCAACCCGCAAATCGCCCAGCGGTACTGACGGTTCGCGGGTGCGTCCAGCTAGAGAGGTGATTACTTCTAACCCTTGGATAGTCGTAACTTTGGCAGCTAATTCTGCTGCATCACCCGTCCCACCCAAAATCAAAACGCGGATCATTTAGATAAAGGTGGAATCTTTGCTAAAATGCCCTTCTTCATTGCTTCTGGACGCTCTGACCAAGGCAGCAAACCATCTGCTTTGGCATAGTATTGGCTAGCACATTCCAGCACAGCAGAGGCACTGCCATCAACAGCTAAATCACCAAATAAATATGTTAATTTGCCTTTGGCACTAAAGGCAACTACACAAGAACGATTACAAGCACTCATGCATTCAACTTCCTGAATTGGGAATCGATCTCGTAACTCCCAATCTTGTGCCAGCTGCTGAAGTTGGTGTAAAAGTTTTTCACCACCACTTTCACCTAAACGTTTTCCATTTTGCCAAACACTAGCACAGGTTTTGCAAACAAATAAAGTATGTTCGGCAACTTCCATTGGGCTGGTTGGGGAAATATTTACAGTCGTAGTCATCTGTACCTCGCAGATATGTGAAACTAATAAATCTATTTCGGCGGGCATCCTGACTCACTCAATTTGAGATTTTCGATTTAGTTTCTGAATCTCACATTGGTTCACAGTTGCGGGACAGCGCCGGATTTGCACCGAACTTTCCCCGTTACCTCTGGTGGCTGACTCCCACCAGAACCGAATCACCTTATCGATCGTACACTAGGGTTATCGTAAAATACGAAACAATAAGCTTTTTGCCAACCATCAAACTGGACGACAGCCAGATAAAATACTGTGCATCTTCACTACTTGCCCAATAACTGCGATCGCAGGCGCACTAAATCCAGTTTCCTCTACCTGTGTGACAATTGTCTCCAATGTCCCAATTAATTCTTCTTGTTCTGGGCGCGTACCCCAGCGCACCAAAGCAATCGGCGTTTCTAAATTCAACCCAGCTGTAATTAATTCTTCCACAATATAAGGCAGATTGTGAATTCCCATATAAATTACAATGGTTTCGGAACCGTGAGCGATCGCACTCCAATTCACTATCGGTCTATACTTACCCGCCACTTCATGACCAGTTACAAATGTGACTGATGAACTATACAGCCGATGCGTCAAAGGAATACCTGAGTATGCTGCTGCTGCAATTCCCGAAGTGATACCTGGCACAACTTCCGTTGATATTCCAGCTTTGACTAATTCTTCCATCTCTTCGCCACCGCGACCAAAAATAAACGGATCGCCGCCCTTGAGCCGCACTACAATTGCACTATCTTGTGCTTTCTCAATCAGCAATTGAGTTGTTTCTGATTGCAACAACGAATGTCTCCCCGCACGTTTACCAGCATTAATTTGCTCGGCTTGGGGATTAATCATTGCCAAAATTGCCGGACTCACCAAGGCATCATAGATGACTACATCTGCACATTCCAACAAACCTTTTGCCTTCAGGGTAATTAATCCTGGATCTCCTGGCCCCGCACCTACTAAATAAACCTTTCCCAAATACTTGTTCTCCTGTTTTTCTGTGCGGTTCATTTCTCTGTTAAATCCCAAATTAGCTCGGCTAATTCTGCACTTGCTCCCAGTGGCTCTGCCAGTTGGAAATTCACCGCAGAAAATTGTAATTTTAGCTCCTCTATTGAGGTAGCGATCGCATCGGTTATTGCACCAGCGAATAAAAAGTATGGCAAGATTGCAATTTCTCGATAACCAGCAGTTACTAACTCTTTCACTCGTGATTCTAAACTAGGAGGCCCAGCCCAATAAGCGCTCACGGCTCCCAAACTCGCCGCCATTGCTTCCACAGTTTCTTGCGAACCTGGGCGACGGCTACCATGAGCTAAGAGAATCCATGCTTCTGCTTTCATAGCAGCTATTTGCTTTGTCAGCAATTTCTCTAAATTCGGGTGAGAGCCTAAGTATGGTTGCAACTCAATCATCATATCTTGACCAGCAGCCTGTTGTGCGAGTGCTACTTCGGCGGGAATGTCTGTCATCACATGGACTCCCGGCAGCAGAAATAGCGGTACAATTTTGAGGCGATTTTCATTTTGAGACAGTGAGTAATCGCCAAAAGCGCTTTTAGCAAATTGTTGAATCTGCTCGTGTAAAGGCTGAGGACTCATTTCTAAAGCAGCGATGCCAACCAAATGTTCGCTTGAGAATTTCTGACATATCAGCCTAGCTAGTTGCTGCATAGCAATTTCTGGGCGCGGGTCGCGGCTTCCGTGAGATAGTAGTAGATAGGCAGATGACATCGGTAAAGCTTGAATTCTTAGTTACTATTCTTATTTAAGATTAAGCTGGGGATAATAAGTACTCTGGTAATTATTGAAACTATTATTAATTACTAAATACAAGTATACTTAATCACTTTTATATTCTCCCCCTACTCCTTACCTTATTGTTTTTCGGCAGTGTAAGTATAAAATTGATCGAAAGCTCCTACCGTTTCAAATTTGTACGAAGGTATCCAAGAGTTTATTTTTAAATCTGTACGGTAAATGCTAAAAATCACGAAATCTTGCCTTTCTGTGGTCTTGGCAATAATTTCTTGGATTTGTGGGTTAGCCGAGTCAACTAACTTATCACAATTAAAACGGATTAAATTTTCAATAATATTCGTAGTTTTTTTACATACATCGGTTTTTAAGTATTTTGTCAGCCGTTGAACTGCATATTCTTCATATTCAACCTGACTGGGATTGGTTTTCGCCATTGTCACACCCAGGGCGGCGAGTCCTACTGCTGCTCCAGTATACGCGATGATGGTCAATGGTTTCATATTTGCCAAGTAAAATTCATTGTAATTGTTAGATTCTGGAGACTCTAAATCAACTAAGTCCGTTCCTTGAAGAAAAACTCTTGATCGCTTGCCAAATTGTTGCTATAATCAAAATTGTTGAATGGCGAGCGTAGCCAAGTGGTTAAGGCAGTGGTTTGTGGTACCACCATTCGTGGGTTCAATTCCCATCGTTCGCCCTGGTAATTTCATATTCATAGCTATACTCCTATTAAAGGTGGATTGTATGGTGCGAACAATTATAAGCATCACTTTACAACAATCTGTCATCTCATAGCTTTATGACTTGCAAGGATTGCAAGCCTACTATAATTCATTAGGTTATCTTATTAAATAAGTTTATGATATAAGCAAAATTACTTGCTAAATGAAAATTAGGTATGCAATGTCTTACATCGTTTTGGGCTGATGCGATCGAGGCAAGTAATACCACTTTTAATTATCTTATTCCTATACTATTACTATATAGTGAGTCCTCGATTCCATCCTAATTCTGCTTCTACAAGCCTCTCTTTTCCTAGACTCAAGCTCTGGACTGTTGAAGCTATAAATTTACGCTTTGCAGCATCCTTTAATTGGACTGCTGTTTGTTTTAATAACTTTTTAAGCCAAGAAGTTAATACCGCTCAGAAAAAGGGATGCTGAATTTTCAAACCTTATTTGAATCAATACCAGGATTGTATATCGTCTACTCACTCGACTTAGTGATTGTTGGGGGAAGTGATGCTTACTTCCGGGCAACGAAGACAAAACGAGAAGATGTCGTTGGTCGCCATTTGTTCGAGGTTTTTCCAGACAATCCCGACGATCCAAATGCTACTGGAGTTCGGAATTTGCGTGCCTCCTTAGAAAACGTACTGAAGCATCAAAAGCCTGACATGATGGCAGTGCAGAAGTATGATATTCGCCGCCCAGAATCAGAAGGCGGTGGCTTTGAGGAGCGGTACTGGATGCCAACTAACTCGCCAGTCTTTGATGAAAACGGTGAGATGACGCACATTATTCACCGAGCCGAAGATGTTACCGAGTTTGTGCGGGTGCAGCAACAGCGAAATGAACAGCGTCAGTTG
The DNA here is from genome assembly GCF_056620565.1 of Nostoc sp. LEGE 12454. NCBI lineage: Bacteria > Bacillati > Cyanobacteriota > Cyanophyceae > Nostocales > Nostocaceae > Nostoc > Nostoc sp. LEGE 12454. The sequence continues at coordinate 36,644 of NZ_JBWQXL010000026.1, read as the reverse complement.
AATCGATCGCTCCAGACTCGCACCGACCAAATGGAGATGGAAATCTACGCCAGAGCGCAGGAGTTACAAGAGGTCAACGAACAGCTACAAGCGGCGAATGAAGCATTATCAGAACTCGATCGCGCTAAGACCGTCTTTTTCAGCAATATCTCCCATGAGTTTCGCACGCCTTTAACACTGATGTTGAGTCCGCTTGAAGACTTGTTACTCGACACTCAAGCCCCATTAGCGCCCCAACAGCGCGATCGCCTTGAACTAGTACAGCGAAACGGACTCCGGTTGCTAAAATTAGTCAATGCGCTGCTTGATTTTTCGCGCCTGGAAGCGGGGCGAATGCAAGCATCCTATGAACCGATTGACTTAGCCGCATTGACAAGAGAGTTAGCTAGTATGTTTTGCTCGCTCATGGAACAGGCCGATCTGGAGTTCGCGATCGACTGTCCGACCTTGCTAGAGGCAATCTATATCGATCGCCAAATGTGGGAAAAAATTGTATTTAATTTATTATCAAATGCTTTTAAGTTTACGTTGACAGGAACCATCACTGTTCGATTGCAGCAAAATTACAATACTGTTAATTTAATCGTTGAAGATACTGGAAGTGGCATTCCGGAAGCTGAAATTTCGCACCTATTTGAACGGTTTTATCAAATCAAAGGGTTACAGGGACGAAGTTTTGAAGGCTCTGGAATTGGCTTATCGCTCGTGCAAGAACTGGTAAAACTGCATGGCGGTAAGATTAACGTTACCAGTGTTTTAGGACAGGGCAGCCGATTTACGGTTTCCATTCCGAGCGGGTGCGCGCATTTACCACAAGAACAGTTGAGTGCCTCTGTTACTGTGGCATCAAACACACTCAGCGCCACCCCATACCTTGAAGAAGCGTCGCGCTGGCTTTCAAAAGAGGCGGGAGAGCAGGGGGGCAGAGGAGATAGGGAGAAAGAAGATAGTTTTGATACAGTCTCTTTCCCCTTTGCTCCTTTGCTCCTTTGCTCCTCTGCCCGAATTTTGCTGGCAGATGACAACGCCGATATGCGGCATTATGTGCAGCGATTGTTAAGTCAACGGTATGAGGTTGAGGTAGTCGCGGATGGGATGGCGGCTTTGGCTGCGATTCAGGCACAACGCCCGGATTTGATTCTCAGCGATGTGATGATGCCGGAGCTAGATGGGTTTGAGTTGCTGCATCAGCTGCGGACTGACCCCCAAACCAGAGAATTACCCGTGATTTTGTTGTCAGCGCGGGCGGGCGAAGAGGCTTGTGTAGAAGGGTTGGCTGCGGGAGCCGATGATTATTTAATTAAACCGTTTTCAGCTCGGGAATTATTGGCTCGTGTTGACTCAACTTTAAAATTGGTAGATATCCGCAAACAAGCGACTTATACACTGCAAGCCAGCGAACAGCAGCTTAAACTTGCTCTTAAAACCAGCAAACTCGGCTCTTGGGAATTCGATCTCAAAACAAACGTTCTATCTGTTTCTGACCAGTGCAAAATAAACTATGGTCTACCCATTGATGCTGATTTCTCGCACCAAATTTTAATGGAGCGGATTCACCCAGAGGATCGGACTTGGGTGCAAGCGGCAATTAAAGACTCGATTACCAACCGCACCGATTACGATGTCGAATACCGCAATGTTTGGAACGATGGCAGCACGCACTGGGTAATTGTTCGGGGGCATCCGCTCTACGACGAGGCGGGAAATCCTGAGCGGATGGTGGGGATTTCAATCGATATTACCGATCGCAAAATTGCCGAAGCTGACCTACGGGAAGCCCATGTGCAATGGGAGGCTGCTTTAGCGGCAGGAGCGATTTACACATGGCGGTGGAAGATTCTTGATAATCTAGTGACCGTGAATGCAGCTTTTGCTGACTTGTTTGGCGTTGACTCAGCGAAGGCGACGACCGGCTTACCGATTGAACTATTTATACAGGCGATGCACGAGGAAGACCGCCCACGAGTGATTGCAGCCATTAACCAAGCGATTGAAACTGGCGAAGAATACATAAGTGAGTACCGCATTTATACGGCGGTGGGCCAGGAGCGCTGGGTTGCCGCACGCGGTCGCGTTGAATATGCTGCTGATGGCAAAGCGATCGCTTTTCCTGGGGCACTGGCAGACATCACTGAACGCAAACAAGCCGAATCCGCTTGGCGACAGATTTCTGTCGAACTCGAACGACAACTGCGAAAGTTTGATGCGATCGCCTCTTCCGTACCCGATTTTATTTATACATTCGATCTGTCTGGACGGTTCACTTACATCAATCAGCCATTGCTTGACCTCTTACAGAAAACATCGGCCCAAGCCCTCGGCAAAAACTTTTTTGACCTGGATTATCCAACCGATTTAGCAACCCGGCTTCAAAATCAGATTCAGCAAGTCATTGAGACGGGCCAACCGCTCAAAGATGAAACGCCGTATACAAGTGCATTCGGCACGCGGTCTTATGAATACATTTTCGTTCCGCTTTTGGGGATAAATGGCGCAGTAGAAGCGGTGGCAGGTGTGACGCGAGATATTAGCGATCGCAAGCAAATCGAAGCGACTGTCAAAGCCAGCAACGAACGACTGAAGCTGCTTTCAGAAGTCGCCAACGATCTATTGCTCAACGAAGATCCCAAGGCATTTTTAGCCAGTTTGTTTGAAAAGCTTTCCACTTATTTGGGACTGGAAGTTTACTTCAATTACTTGTTTCAAGAAGACGAGCAACGCCTTGAGCTACAAGCCTATGGAGGTATTTCAGAAGACATTGCTTTATCTGTTAAATTTTTGGAGTTAGGGCAGGGGGTATGTGGTTATGTGGTGCAACATCAGAAGCCAGCGATCGTTGAAAATGCACTCTCAAAAACCGATCCACTTGCTGTTCAAGTTAAGTCAATCGGTGCCAGAGCTTATGCCTGTCATCCACTGATAGTAGGCGATGCCTCCGGGGGGCAAAGCCAACGCATCTTGGGTAGTCTGGGACTGGGAACTCGTCAACGCGATCGCTTTACTCCCGACGAACTCGATCTCATGCAAACGGTTGCTAATCAAGTCGCTGCTGCTTTAGAACGATCGCGCCTAGTTGCAGAGCTACAGGCACGCGCCGAAGCTTTAGATCAAAGTAATCGCATTAAAGATGAGTTTCTGGCGGTTCTCTCCCATGAGTTGCGTACTCCCCTGAATCCAATTCTGGGATGGTCAAAACTGTTGCAGCAGAAAAAGCTGGATGCTACAAAAACAACTACTGCGCTTGCCACCATCGAGCGCAACGCCCAACTCCAGGTGCAACTGATCGATGACTTGCTGGACATCTCCCGAATTCTGCAAGGCAAAATGAGCTTATCAACCTCACCCATTGACCTGAATACAGTGATCTGTGCCGCGCTGGAAACGGTTCGGCTAGCCGCAGAAGCTAAATTAATCCAAATTCAGACGACCGTCTCGCCGATTCTGGGAGTGGTAGTTGGGGATGCAGGACGATTGCAGCAGGTGGTGTGGAATCTTCTGTCGAACGCCGTTAAATTCACACAAAAAGGGGGGCAAGTCACAATTGCGCTATCCCAAGTTGAAAATCACGCCCAAATTCAAATCACCGACACCGGAAAAGGGATTCGTGCCGATTTTCTGCCCTACGTGTTTGAGCATTTCCGGCAAGAAGATAGCGCAACCACCCGCAAGTTTGGCGGGTTAGGGTTGGGACTAGCGATCGTCCGCCAAATTGTCGAGATGCACGGCGGAACGGTTACAGTAGACAGTCCAGGTGTTGAGCTAGGAGCAACATTCACAGTTCAAATTCCGCTTGCACCTCAATTAACTGAAGCACCAATCTTAAATCAATCGCCCGTTCAGGAGAGTGATTTGAGTGGCATTCACATTTTAGTCGTCGATGATGAAACGGACTCGCGGGAGTTCATCGCTTTTGTTCTAGAGGAATATGGCGCGATCGTCACTGCTGTTGCATCTGGGGCTGATGCACTGCAAGCATTTACTCAATCCATTCCCAACACGATCGTCAGTGACATTGGGATGCCAGAGATGGATGGTTATATGCTGATCCGGCAAATTCGCGCCCTTCCACCTCAGCAAGGGGGACAAATTCCCGCTATTGCTCTAACGGCTTATGCCGGAGAACTCGATCAACAGCAAGCGATCGCTGCCGGATTTCAACGTCATGTTGCCAAACCTATCGATCCAGAAGTTTTGGTGGCGATCGTCATCGAAATGCGGACTTACAGTAGAATTCAGAGTTCAGAATTCAAAATTGTTAAAGGATCGGAATAACATTTGATGAATAAATATACTAATTATTCTAAATTATTCTAGATTCCTTTGAAAAATAAATAATAGCGGCACAATTACTTGTTCTCAACATTAGCACAATATCGCCAATATTCAAAGTTGCAGAATAAATTATTTCTACCTATAAAAATGAATATTAGCATTCTGAAATAATTAAAAAAATGTTGATTTACAAGTCTTATAGAGCTTGATAAATAGGTCGGTGTAAATAATTATTGTTGGGATAAAGCAGAGGGCAGAGGGCAGGGAGCAGAGAGAAAAAGGGTTTAAGCCTTGTTTACTTTTATTCACACAGTTTGGTTTTATTGTGCCAACTTACTTAGTTAAATATTTTTCTTCTAGATGTATTGATAATCAAAATATACGCAAATAAATGATATAGTAAAGATTACATTAAGCAATTGAGGGCGTGATAATTTGTGCCCCAAATATTATTATGCAGTTATTTACTAACCTCTATCAAAAGAAATAAAAATTGTATTCCTTTAGTGAGATCCAAAAATAGTGGGTCATAGATACTTTAGGTAAAGAAGAACACGCTTTAAGTGTCGGCTGAAAAGTTGATACTTGTATGTACACAGGTAAATATAATTTATCTGTGTTGTTTCGTGTTTATATATGTCTAACAAAAGGTGGAGGCTTATTTGTCTCGCCTTGAAAGTTAACAATGCAAACATCGTCATTTAGTGGAGTTGCTATGTCTGAATTGCTTCAAGCAGTCTTAGATAGTGAAGAAAGAAGTGATTTACGTTCTTTTCTTAGTGAATTACGCCAAAAAGAAAAGAAGTACTTGTTGCGCAACGACATACTCAATGTATATGGTGAGTATTGCTCAAAGTCCCAGAAACCTGAGACTTTTTACACTTCCTCTGAGTTGGGAAAACTCATTTACTATACTCAGGAAATTATTCAGGAAGACTCAAACTTCTGTTTCATCATCCGTTCTAAGATTGCCAGCCAAGAAGTTTATCGCTTGACATCAGACTTGAGCGTTGAACCGATGACGGTGCAGGATTTGCTGGATTTGCGCGATCGCTTGGTGAACAAATATCATCCCAACGAAGGCGACCTGCTAGAATTGGACTTCGGCCCGTTTTATGACTACACCCCAGTCATCCGCGACCCCAAAAATATTGGTAAGGGAGTACAATTTCTCAACCGCTATCTATCCAGCCAAATTTTTCAAGACCCCAAAGAATTACTGGACAGCTTATTAAATTTCTTGCGCCTGCACCATTACAACGGCGTGCAACTGCTGCTTAACGATCGCATTCAATCACAGCAGCAACTTTCCGAGCAAGTTAAGAAAGCTATCGGTTTTGTCAATAATCGTCCCGATGATGAACCCTACGAACAATTCCGATTCCAATTGCAATCAATGGGTTTTGAACCCGGTTGGGGTAACACCGCAGCGCGAGTCCGGGAAACTTTAAATATTCTCGATGAATTGATTGATTCTGCCGATCCCCAGACCCTAGAAGCCTTCATTTCTCGTGTCCCGATGATTTTTAGAATCGTCTTGGTGTCAGCTCACGGTTGGTTTGGGCAAGAGGGAGTGTTGGGGCGTCCCGATACTGGCGGTCAGGTAGTTTACGTCCTTGACCAGGCAAAGAGTTTAGAGAAGCAGTTACAAGAAGATGTCCTGCTTGCGGGTTTAGAGAAATTGAATGTCGAGCCAAAGGTAATTATTCTCACCCGCTTGATTCCCAATAGTGATGGAACCCTTTGTAATCAACGGCTAGAAAAAGTCCACGGGACTGAAAATGCCTGGATTTTGCGAGTTCCTTTACGGGAATTTAATCCTAATATGACTCAAAACTGGATTTCCCGGTTTGAGTTTTGGCCTTATCTAGAAACTTTCGCCATTGATTCCGAAAGAGAACTACGGGCAGAATTTCACGGCACGCCTGACTTAATAGTTGGAAACTATACTGATGGAAATTTAGTAGCATTCTTGCTGGCGCGACGGCTGAAAGTTACCCAATGCAATGTTGCCCATGCTTTGGAAAAATCTAAATACTTATTCAGTAACCTTTACTGGCAAGAATTAGAGGATAAATATCATTTTTCATTGCAATTCACAGCTGACTTGATTGCAATGAATGCTGCCAATTTTGTTGTCAGCAGCACCTACCAAGAAATTGTCGGAACACCCGATAGTGTGGGACAATACGAGTCTTATAAGTGCTTCACTATGCCGGAGTTGTACCATGTGACCAATGGCATTGAATTATTTAGTCCCAAATTTAATGTCGTACCGCCTGGAGTAAACGAAAATAATTACTTCCCCTACACCCGAACTAAAGACCGAGTAGAGAGCGATCGCCAACGCCTTGCAGAAACACTCTTTACTCTGGAAGACCCCACGCAAATCTTTGGCAAACTCGACGATCCTAACAAGCGTCCTCTCTTCTCAATGGCGCGTCTTGACCACATCAAAAACCTCACAGGTTTAGCTGAGTGTTATGGTCAAAGTAAAGAATTACAGGAGCATTGCAACTTAATTTTGGTGGCGGGTAAATTGCGCGTCGAAGAATCAGGCGACAACGAAGAACGTGACGAAATTATCAAGCTTTACCAAATAATTGACGAGTACAATCTCCACGGCAAGATTCGTTGGTTGGGTGTGCGCCTGACTAAAACTGATTCTGGTGAAATTTACCGAGTCATTGCCGATCGTCAAGGTATTTTTGTACAACCAGCTTTATTTGAAGCTTTTGGGTTGACAATTTTAGAATCGATGGTTTCAGGATTACCGACTTTTGCCACACAGTTTGGTGGGCCACTGGAGATTATTCAAAATAAGGTTAATGGCTTTTTGATTAACCCAACGAATTTAGAAGAGACAGCAACCAAAATTGTCGATTTCATCACTAAATGCGAACAAAATCCTAACTATTGGAGTGAAATTTCCCAGCGAGGAATTGACCGAGTTTATAGTACTTATACTTGGAAAATTCATACTAGCAAGCTATTATCATTAGCACGGATTTATGGCTTCTGGAACTTTACTTCCAAGGAAAATCGGGAAGATTTATTGCGCTATATTGAGGCTTTGTTCTATTTAATTTACAAGCCAAGAGCGCAACAGCTATTAGAGCAGCATAAACACCGTTAGTTTGTCATTTGTCATTTGTCATTTGTCATTAGCTAAAGACTAAAGACAAATGACTAAGGACAATAGACAAATAACTAAATTGTCAACGCACTCCAAGTTCGTTGGCCAACTACTCCATCTACACCTAAATTTTGCTGGTTTTGAAAGGCTTTGACAGCAGTCTCTGTTAGTGCGCCAAAAATCCCATCCACTCTCACAGCATAACCGTTAGACACTAATAACTGTTGTAACGCTCTGACAGCAATACCAGAACTACCGAAATAAAGAGTCGGTAGGGGTTGGCTACTAAACTTCTGAAACCTTCCTGTAGCCTTTGTACGGACTTTACCTACAGACTGAAAAGACTTCTTAGGCTTACCTAAGTTAGAAGAAACTAGTCCCAGATTCTTTTTGTTGATTTTCTGAAGTATGTGTTCTTTTTCTAGTTTTAGCGCTGAGAGAGAAGCCTGGGAAATCTCATCTGTCTGCATAAATTCAGGTGGCGTAACTTTAGCAGCTATCTCTAACTGACTCTGTTTTGACTGGTTTACGTCATTTTCCATCTGAAATAATTGCTGCTGTGGCAAATTGGTTCCAGATGCTTGTCTTATTGTTAACACGCCCGTCATCATCAGGCCAATTTCATTCATTTTAGTTTACTTCAACCAATATTTCTTTTAACCAACATTTGCTGTCCAGGATAGTACATACTCACCAAATAAAAAGTCATGTACTAATTTTTCCAGATAATATTTTCATGTTCATATTTGCTCACCCCCGATTGCATTTAATCAGATTAATATCATTAATCAAGCCATCAAGTTATCAGACATACTATCTAAATCAATGGTTTAGACAATAACATACTATACGATCGCCAGGGAATGCCATCAAACAAATTTACCTAGTTATATTTAGCTCGTGTTTGGTATGGTGATGTTGCTTTTATCATGTTTATACTGCCAGTAAAAATACTACTGAATTCATTGAGGTAGTTTTTAACTATTGATTAAAAGCTCTTAATTTCAAATACTTTTTCTATTTTACAGGGAGAGTAATAAACTTTTTATCGATCGCAACTTATGTCGCTCTTTCAATCTATTCTCGGAAAGCGCACACTTTCACCTCAAAAGAATGAAACCGCACAACCTTGTTGTACGGTATGGAATTTGAGTTAAAGTTTAGATACTACATGAAAAAATTACACAGGGGCACTGAACATAATGTTTGTGCAATTCTCTTGTCTAATCTGTGTTAATTTTTATATCATTTTGAAACTTTGAGAAAGAATGCACCTTAATCAAAAAGTGTGTAGGCGTAGGTTGCCCTAAGATATCGCTTAGTACTCTCAGTTATGGATATTGAAAACCTTTTTACTTTTTATCATCTCGCCACAAAGCAATACCGCCTAATAAACCAGTGATATTGGGGATGAGTTTGACATTTAACGGTAGCTGTAAATTCACTTTCACAGCTTCACCACCACCAATGTAAAGGTAATCATAATTAAACAGATGTTGCAAAGATGCGATCGCTTTTTCTAAACGCCTATTCCATCTTTTCTCACCAATTTTTTCTAACTCTGCACGCCCCAACTGCTGCTCAAAAGTTTCTCCTTTACGAAACGGATGATGCCCCATTTCCATATTTGGTACTAGCTTACCATCTACAAATAAAGCCGAACCAAACCCTGTACCCAGAGTAATCACTAATTCGACACCTTTACCTGCGATCGCCCCAAATCCCTGCATATCTGCATCATTAATCACTCGTACAGGCTTGTTTAAGTGTTTTAATAATGCTGTTTCCAAATCAAATCCGATCCAATCTGGATGTAAGTTTACCGCTGTCTCCGTGACTCCAGCCCGCACCACACCCGGAAAACCGACCGAAACGCGATGAAATTCACCTTGAGCGGCGGCTAAAACTACAATTGCATTAATTACAACCTCCGGTGTCGCAGGTTGAGGTGTATCTAAACGCGCTCTTTCCGTTACAGGATGCCCCGTAATATCCAAAACCATAGCCTTAACGCCACTACCGCCAATATCAACTGATAGGGTACGAATCGATCCATTTTCTTCAACCATTGAGTTACATCCTTGTTAATGCTTGTTATTTCGTTATTAATTATGCTCTGCTGCATTTGATAATATCTTGGATGTTTGGAGAGTCTTTATATTGGTGGGGAGCAGGGGAGCATACTTCGACTGCGCTCAGTAACCGGGGGAGCAGGGGAGCAGGGGAGCAACACTTCTCTACGAGACGCTGCGCGAACGGCTACGCTCTGTTACGCAGGAGAAGTTGCAGTAAGTTTTTCCCCTCTGCCCCTCTGCCCCTCCGCCCCTCCGCCCCTCCGCCCCTCTGCCCCTCTGCCCCTCTGCCCCTTTACCCTATGCCCAAAGTTAAAAATCCCATACATTCGATGCCGGACAGCATCTAGATTTGTTAATCTAAGAATAATGGAAATAGTACTAGCGTAGCTGCTTAACAATCTATCGGGCAGCAAATTTCTATTAAAAGTAATATAAGAGAAAAAATTATGACGGCGTTTGAACCTCAAAGCATCCGCTCGTATAGCCAAGAAGATGTTCAACAAATTCTGCACTTAGCGATCGCTCGTCAAGCAGATGATAAAGACACAGAATTTTCTTATGAGCATATATTAGAAATTGCTGCTGAGTTAGAAATTTCACCTGAGTCTTTAAAATTAGCAGAACGCGATTGGGTATTACAACAGGGTCAAGTTCAACAACGAAAAGCTTTTGACGCCTACCGCATCAGGAGATTTCAGAAGCGTTTAAGCAAATATGCAATTTCCAATGGCTTTTTTATACTGCTTGATTTAATTACTGGTGGCGGAATTTCTTGGTCGCTGTACATTTTACTATTCTGCGGATTGCCTGTAGCGCTTGATGTCTGGAATACCTTTCAAATCAAAGGCGAAGAGTATGAAATGGCATTCCAAAAATGGAGTCGCAACCATCAGATTAAGAAAACCATCAGCACAGTTTTGAATAAGTGGTTTAAGGTATTACAGGCTTAATCAAAACTTTTTCTAACCCTAACCTATCTCTACTTAATTCCCCCCAGAAACCTACGGTGTACACAGAAGTCTGAAATAGCTGATTAACCAGGGTTTTACCCCACCCTAACCCTCCCTGATGCATTGGGGAGGGAACTAGATTTTCCGGCTTCCCCCCAATGCATCGGGGGGATTGAGGGGGATAATTTGACTTGTGCGTACACCGTAGCCCAGAAGCAGGGGGAATATTTTGCGATCGAACTAACTAGATACTGAATTAGCCGCCTCAGAAGCCTTCTGGGCGGGTGGAAAACCGCCCATACGAATCTCAGAAGTAAAGGAAGTGATACTAAATCCACCAAAACTCTTGAGGACATTTACCCGCATTCGCAAATTGGGGCTAGCAAACCACAGCCGTTCCTCTGAGAATATGGTTTCATCCTCTGTAGTTAGAATCAAAGCACCATCGCTGTCAAATTTATAGCGTCCGGCAACTGGAGTTTTATTGGCATCAACTATTTCTCTCAGTAACCTGCCTTGGGTCGAATTATCCGCATCAGGTACCGAAATTAACACAGTTGAACCAGTGTGCTTTGCTTGATCCTTGTCCATTGTGCCGTTCCAGGTAATTTTGGTAGCACAGGAAGCAGAACTAGGATTAATGTTGTAACTTTGACACAGCTTGATAACTTCTGGATGATTTAATGCCAGCGCCTCAATGATGATATCTGACTTGCTATGTTCCGATTGGTTAAAAGCCAAATGTTGACTAGTACGATGAGAAAACCATTTACCAGTACTTAACTGAAAAAACTCTTCAATATTCATGAATGAAATTACCCTGCATCAAAATGCTAAAATTCCCACTTAATTATTATTAAAAGGTAGCAGGAAGCTTTAATATTAAGCTTGATTGCCTATTTCCTCAAGCTTCTTGAGGCCAATTCTGGCTGCTTCAGCAACGTTGAAATGATTGTCTTTTTCCAAGTATTTTAAAGCTGAGACACTCTTGGGAGTGGGAAGATTTCCCAAGGCTTCTGCCAAACGCTGCCTGACTAACCAATCATCTGATTGGGCGAAGCGCAGGATCTTATCTACAGACTCGATGTCTTGAATTTCTCCCAGTGCAGAGATTGCAGCTTGTTGTAACACCACTTCTTTGCTATCTAATGCCTGAATAAGAATTTGATGGGCACGGGGGTCTTTTATATTACCTAGAGAAACAGCTGCACTAAAACGTACTAGCCAATCAGTATCTTCATAAAATGCCCGTGAAAGCACCTCAAAAGCTCTGGCATCACCCAAATATCCTAAAGCCCCAGCGGCATCAGCGCGTATACCATAATCAGGATCGTTTTCGAGAATTTTTACCAAAATAGAATAACATTCTGGTGTTGGCTTGATTCCCAGAGCAAATATTGCCATTGATCGCAATTGCAAAGATTCATCGTCTAGTACCTTTTTAATCAAAGGGACTGCATCCTCAGCCGCAACATGACGCAGATTAGCAAGGGCTACCATGCGATCGCGTAAATTCGGACTTTCTAGCTGAGTAGAAATTTCTTGTAAGCTTAGAGCTGCCATTTAGTTCAAAGCGTTTTCTTTACTTATCTTAATTTACCCGATCTGTTCATCACGCTGTCGCCCTACTGAAGTAGGAGTTTGGCGACTTTACAAAATGGCTCAACTATGAATAAAAAAGCGATCGCCCTTACACCAGTGAAGAAAGTCGGTGTAAAGCGTCTGCCAATTGGGAAAATCACCCACATCCATACCCCTCTCTAAGAAAAGGCGTACTTGCCAATTCGTTTAAGAAATATTAAGTACATCTCCATCGTGAATTGGTACGAGTAGTTCTGCGTAGGCGTAGCCCGTCGTAGACATCGCCAAAAAGCCGCAAAACTGGCGAATAACAACACATTAGCGTTTTTAAAATGGTATTTGGGGTAGTAATCGATTATGTACTTTTGTAAAGATATAACAAGAAGATGCGTAAAGTTATTAGCTTGACCTGAGTAACTTAATACAAGTTCGCTTAAACATAAAATCACAAACCTAAAAAACTGCTTTGCAAAAATATCTCTGAGAAAAATACAAATGCTAGCAGAAATGAATTATATGAAAATTAGTACGCATGAGTCAACAGATTTTCCTATAGAAATCCAAGTAATACCTACACAGTCAGAAAAAATTATTGACCAGTCTTCAGTACCTAAGAGCAAGTCAGACTTTGAGAGTAAAGAGGAAAAACAACAACGTTTAGCTATTCTAGCAGAAGACACACGACGTAGGCTGAAACGAAGTGCTATGGACATTTATTGTATTGGCGTCAACTTGTTAGAAGCTCAAAAAATTACCGAACATGGCGAGTTTCTACCTTGGCTGCGACAGGAGTTTGGAATGGGAAAAACTTCAGCCTATGAGTTTATTCACGTTGCTAGAGCATTTGAGTCCAAAATTCCGATTATCGGAAATTTGATTAATGGCATTACTCCTACTGCTCTTTATAAACTGGCTGCTCCTAGTACGTCTGAAGCGGCTAGAGATGAAGCAATAAAAATTTTGAAAACAGGCGAAGTAGTCGATCCAGAGGTTGCTAAAAATCTCATCAAAAAATATAAAACTTCTAAAATAGTAAAGGAACAGCAACAAAAAGTTTCTTCAGTTAGTCAGCAGATGGATACAAATCAAGTAGAGCAATTAGTCTTACCCAAAACTGAGGTTTCTAGCATTGAACAAACAACCACTAATCATCTGCCACTTTCTTCTCCACTTCAAGAAAATGAACTGCGAAAATTGGTGGCAGAGCGTGATATTTATAAATCACAACTAGAAGCACTACAAATAAAAAATCAGAAACTTAAGCAAGATATTGTAAAACTTCGTTCAGAACTAACTTTATTACAAACTAGTAAAGCTAGCAGTAGTTAGAGGAGTTTCTGATACTTGTCATAAGAAGTACTGAATTCTTGAGCTAACTTTCATCTATTAGAATCAATAGATATATTCGAAAATTAAATATGCGTTCTCCATAAACCTTGTAGAGACGTAGCATTGCTACATCTCTACATTTATTTATATTCATATTTATGATCTGCTTGTTTGAAGCTTACGATTATAAATCTTTGCCAGAAATGAGTGAGTTTATAATTTATACAGCCCCTGATTTTTTGATATTAAAACGTCTTCTAAAGTGCCATTCACGATTTTACAATCTCTTCTATTACTAGCATTTAGCAAGCCTCTGTACATCTACCTTTTCTTTAAAAATATATTTTTGCTAAATTCCTAACCTGGAAAAGTTATCCAGTTGTAGATTTGCAAAAAAAAATTAACAAGCTCAAATAATTAAGAAAAAAGAAATATTTAAAATAGATTTATGGATGGTAAATAAAACAATGTACGGAAAATTATAAAAATAAAAAACAAAAATAAAAATGCTTGCTTTTTTTTGAAAAAACTGGTAAATATAAAACCAAGCAGCACACTACTAAAAAACTTAGTGTTTTTAGATTTAGAGGCATTGGCAATTAGTTTGGTAGATCGTGCTGCAAAAATTAATACAAGATAAATTTCAATAACTAGCCGTAGAATCGAGAAGCTTTTACGATGAAAACTTTGGAATTTAGCAATACATATCGGAGATATTTTGGATAATTACTTCGATTAATTCTAACCAAATAGAAAGTTTCTAGGATCTTGCATAAAACTCAAATAATAGACTGATTGTTATTTGAAGGGTTAAACAAACAATAAACAACATTCTTAAGCTTAGGCATCACAACTCAATTAATAGTTGCAATTAGGAGATTGAAAGCAATGATTATAGTTATGAAATTAGGTACGCCATCAACAGAGATCGAGCGTGTTGTTAAAGAAATCAGTCATCATGAAATTACCCCAGAGGTATGCCAAGGTCAACACAAAACAGTAATTGGCTTAGTTGGTGAAACGGCGGAAATTGACACTAGGCAGATTCAAAATCTTAGCCTTTTTATCGAGCAGGTTATCCGAGTAAAAAAACCGTTTAAACGTGCTTCTTTAGAATTCCGTTATGGAGAACATAGTGAAGTGGTTGTACCCACACCTAATGGAGCTGTTACCTTTGGCCAAACCCATCCTTTAGTTGTAGTTGCTGGGCCATGTTCTGTTGAAAACGAGGAAATGATTGTTGAAACAGCACAGATAGTAAAAGCAGCAGGAGCACAGTTTCTACGAGGTGGGGCGTACAAACCTCGAACTTCACCTTATGCATTCCAAGGACATGGCGAAAGCGCATTAGGTTTGTTAGCAAAAGCTCGCGAAGCTACTGGTTTAGGTATTATCACAGAAGTTATGGATGCAGCTGATTTAGACAAGGTAGTTCAAGTTGCAGATATAATCCAAATTGGCGCTCGTAATATGCAAAATTTCTCCCTATTGAAGAAAGTAGGCGCTACTGGTAAGGCAGTGTTATTGAAGCGGGGACTCTCAGCCACAATTGAAGATTGGTTGATGTCAGCTGAATATATTTTGGCAGCAGGTAATCCCAATGTAATTTTGTGTGAGCGGGGAATTCGCACCTTTGACCGACAGTATACACGGAATACCCTTGATATATCTGCAATCCCTGTCTTGCGGACTTTGACTCACTTACCAATTATGATTGACCCTAGCCACGCCACCGGGAAATCAGAGTTTGTCCAACCGATGACCTTGGGAGCGATCGCAGCTGGTGCAGATTCTTTAATGATTGAAGTTCACCCTAACCCAGCTAAGGCTCTTTCAGATGGCCCTCAATCTTTAACACCGGAAGCATTTGAAGACTTAATGCTAGAAATGGCTTCTTTAGCTAAGTTCTTTGGTCGTTGGTCTAAACAACATAGCCCCACCGTTACCCCCAAGTTTGCTGCACGAGTTTCTGCCACCGCCAGTAGTGCTTTATAAGCGTGCCATTTCCCTGCCAACTAGGACATCCAATCAGTCCATCATCCGTGCAATCTAAATAATAATTGGAAGTTCAATGAATACAACATCACTCAACAAAAACAAGACCTTTCATTCTTCAGCAATTTCTCTGGGAAATTCCAGTAAAACTGTAGTTGTAGGCAACCAAGACCTAACGATAGATGAAGTAGCTAGTGTGTCCCGTCATGGTGTTCAAGTACGCCTAACCGATAATCGAGATGTTGTCCAAGGAGTTCAAGCATCGTGTGATTACATTAGTGATGCTGTGGAATCTGGTCAACCAATTTATGGCGTGACAAGTGGTTTTGGTGGCATGGCCAATGTTGTCATTTCCCCTGAATCTGCGGCACTGCTCCAGAACAACCTAATTTGGTATCACAAAACCGGAGCCGGACAAAAATTACCGCTAGCTGATGTCCGGGCTGCCATGCTTTTGCGTGCTAACTCCCACTTGTATGGTGCATCTGGTATTCGTCTAGAACTCATCCAGCGTATGGAAACTTTCTTAAATGCTGGTGTCACACCCCATGTATATGAATTTGGATCTATTGGTGCAAGCGGTGATTTAGTGCCTTTATCCTACATTACTGGGGCATTGGTTGGTTTAGACCGCTGTTATACTGTTGACTTTAACGGCGAAGAAATCGATGCGCCGACAGTGTTGAGTCATCTGGGTTTAGAGCCATTGCAATTACTTCCTAAAGAAGGGTTGGCAATGATGAATGGCACCTCAGTCATGACAGGTATTGCTGCCAATTGTGTCTACGACACCAGAGTTTTATTAGCTCTCTCAATGGGGGCACATGCCCTAGCAATTCAAGGTTTGAATGGTACCAATCAATCATTCCACCCATTTATTCATCAACTCAAACCACATTCAGGGCAAAAATGGGCTGCGAACCAAATGCTGAACCTACTAGCAGGTTCACGCTTAGTCCGCGAAGAACTAGATGGTTCTCACAACTATCGGGGTGGAGATCCAATTCAAGACCGTTATTCACTACGCTGCTTACCACAATATATGGGGCCGATTGTAGATGGGATTGAACAAATTAAAAAACAAATCGAAGTAGAAATGAATTCTGTCACCGACAACCCGCTGATCGATGTTGAGAACCAAGTTAGCTATCATGGCGGTAATTTTTTAGGGCAGTACATCGGTGTAGGAATGGATCAGCTGCGCTACTATATTGGGTTGTTGGCTAAACATTTGGATGTGCAAATAGCCTACCTGGTAGCGCCAGAATTTAATAATGGACTCCCAGCATCTTTAGTGGGGAACGGAGAGCGCAGTGTCAACATGGGGCTAAAAGGTCTGCAAATATCTGGAAACTCCATCATGCCATTGTTAACCTTCTATGGAAATTCGATCGCAGACAGATTTCCTACCCATGCCGAACAATTTAACCAAAATATCAACAGCCAAGGTTTTGCTTCTGCAAACTTAGCGCGTAGGTCAGTAGATACCTTCCAACAGTATATGGCGATCGCTTTGATATTTGGGGTACAAGCGGCTGATTTACGCACCTACTTAGTTGCAGACCATTATGATGCCCGTGCTTGTTTGTCTCCCGCTACCAGAGATTTATATATGGCAGTGCGCGATGTCATCGGACAACCAGCCTCACCTGACCGTCCTTATATCTGGAACGACCACGAACAACCTCTTGACGAACATATTGCCCGGATTAGTGCAGATATCGCATCTGGTGGGCAGATTGTGCAAGCAATTCAAGATATTTTGTCAAGTTTCAATTAAATCTTGAGGACAGTTCAGATGCACAAACAGAGTATTTTACCAAGTATCAGCAAAGCTCCTCCAGGCCCTATCGGCTACCCGATTATAGGCAACCTCCCGCAAATGTTGCGGAATCCACTACAGTTTCTAACTAATGCCGTACAGGAGTATGGCGAAGTAGTCCACCTGGGGGCAATGGGGCCTCAACAGCTTTATTTAGTCTCTCACCCAGATCATCTGAAATACATCCTGCAAGAAAATAGCCGTAACTACATTAAAGGCGAAAACTTTAAGTCTATTAAGCAGGTAATCGGTAATGGTCTGGCAGTCGCCGAGGGTGACACTTGGCGGCGCGAACGCCGCTTGATGCAACCAACCTTTCATCGCCATCGGGTTGGAGCATTAGTCACCTTTATGACTAAAACCATTAGCCAAATGCTAGATAACTGGAGCAGCATCGGCTCAGACAAACCCCTAGATGTGTTTGCACAGATGATGCAACTAGCGCAGAATATCCTCGTCAAGAGTTTGTTGAGCATTAATTCTGAAGACGAAATTAGCGAGATGAATCAAGCATGGGATACTGCTTACGAGTATCTTAGTAGTCAACTATGGGCAGTGTTCAAGCTACCTCTATGGGTACCCACGCCGAAAAACCGCGCCTTTGTGCAAGCGATGGGAACACTGGATAGAATCGTCTATCGGATCATTCGCTCCCGTCGGGAAAACAGTAATAGTCCTGACGACCTGCTCTCTATGCTGATGGATACTTACGATGAAGAGTCTGGTCAGGGAATGAGTGATGAGCAACTGCGCGATGAGATTATGACCATCTTTACCGGTGGATTTGAAACCTCAGCAGCTGTACTTGCATGGACTTGGTACTTGCTTTCTCTTCACCCTAACGTCGAAAGTCGGCTCCAAGATGAACTCAAGAGTGTTTTAAATGGGCGTACCCCGACTCTTGAAGATTTACCAAACCTGAAATATACCAGGATGGTACTCGAAGAATCGATGCGGCTTTATCCTGGTGCATGGGTTTATACTCGTACTAACTTACAGGCCGACGAGATTGGAGGCTATCACATACCAGCTAACTCTGTGATCATGATTAGCCCTTATGTCACCCATCGCCTACCAGCTTTTTGGGAGAATCCCGAAGACTTTGACCCTGAGCGCTTCACAAAAGAACAAGCTGCTGCGCGTCCCCGCTATGCTTACTACCCCTTCGGCGGCGGGCCACGCCAATGCATAGGTGAGATATTTGCAATGACTGAAATGCAGTTGATAGTTGCGATGGTAGC
The DNA here is from genome assembly GCF_056620565.1 of Nostoc sp. LEGE 12454. Lineage (NCBI taxonomy): Bacteria > Bacillati > Cyanobacteriota > Cyanophyceae > Nostocales > Nostocaceae > Nostoc > Nostoc sp. LEGE 12454. The sequence goes on along the minus strand of NZ_JBWQXL010000026.1, from coordinate 18,243 downwards.
TCAAAAATATCGGCTGCACCTAGTACCTGGACATCCAGTTGAGGAGGAGCCAATGTTTACATTACGTCCCCGCCACGGCATCCTCATGACATTGGAACCACAAATCAGTTTTGGTGATGTCTACCAACCTGAGATTCAGAAGACGTTTTAACTTAATTTGCTGTCATAGGTAGCTTTTAAAGTGAGTCTTTTTCATTATGAACATCACACATCATGTAGAGCGCGGTCATCTGTTATTTCCTGACAAAATCGCCCTGATTTTTGAGGATAAATCTTTAACCTACAAACAGCTTAATCTGTTAGCAAATCGCGTGGCTAATGGTTTACGGGGATTGGGAGTTAAAAAAGGCGATCGCGTAGCCTTGTTTTTGCCGAATATTCCAGAGTTCATTATTTCTTATCTTGGCATTCTCAAAATTGGTGCTATTGTTGTCTCAGTCAATGTAATGCTCAAAAGTGCTGAAGTCAGCTATATTCTCAACGATTGTGCTGCCAAGGTAGTAATTACAACAGAAACTCAAAGTGAGCAGGTGCTAGAGGCAGACTTACCCGAACTGCAACATATTTTGATTGCAGAAGGTACAGCTAGCAAGGGAATTAGTTTAACGCAACTAATAGAAAACGCTTCCGGGGAAGGATGTGCTGTCGAAATGGATCGCCACGCTCCAGCTTGCATCGTTTACACATCAGGCACAACAGGTTTCCCTAAAGGAGCCACCCTTTCTCACGGCAATGTGATTTCCAATATGTATTCCCACAACCGTTGTTGTGGAATGCGACCGGATGACCGATTGCTGCTGTACTTACCACTATTTCATTGCTTTGGCCAAAACGCGATTCTCAATGCTGGATTCAACGTTTGTGCCACTATTATCCTGCAACGCCGATTTAAGCTTGAGCAAGTTCTGGACACCATTGCTACTGAAAAAGTCACTATGTTCTTTGGGGTACCCACAATCTACTTAAATCTGCTAAACAGTTCTTTTTCCCACCTCCAAAGCATCCGCTATTACTTTTCGGCTGCTGCTCCTATGCCCGTTGAAGTTGCAAAGATTTGGCAGGATAAATATGGACTCGTCATTCATGAAGGGTATGGTTTAACTGAAACATCACCATGTTCTTGTTATAACCACGATCTTAAATATAAATTCGGTTCAATTGGGATGCCAATTGAAAATGTGGAAATGAAGATTGTTGATAGCGATGGTCATCAAGTAGAACCAGGGGAGTTGGGAGAAATAGTTATCAAAGGGCCAAACGTCATGCTTGGGTATTGGAATCGCCCATTTGAAACTGCCCAAGTCATTAAAAATGGTTGGTTCCATACTGGCGACATTGGTCGGATGGATTCAGATGGCTTTTTCTACATCGTCGATCGCTTAAAAGATATGGTCAATATTTCTGGATTTAAGGTCTATCCAACTGAAGTAGAAAATGTTATTTATCAACATCCGGCGGTAGCTGAATGCGCAGTATATGGAGTTCCAGATGCGCTCAAAGGTGAGATAGTCAAGGCAAACATCGTACTTAAGGCTGGTCACGCAGTTACAGAAAAACAAATCATTGAATTCTGTTCTCGTAGGATAGCAATTTATAAAGTTCCCCATATTATTCAATTTGTAGATTCGCTTCCTAAAAACCCAACTGGTAAAGTCCTCAAGCGATTTTTAAGTCAGAAATCAATTCCTCAATACGCTACTGTTACCGTCTGAATCAGAAATTTAGCCAAGTACTCAAAAAACCTAACAAGAGGTTCATTCAATGCAACACACTGATGTTAAATCCGATCGCATCTCAGGGCAAAAATCATCTGGATCTACTATTTTCGCGCAACCCCCAGGCTCCTTAGTGGTATCGTCTCATGAAAAATCTAGCCAATCAGAGCCAAAGCTGACAGTTGCAGACACTGTGGTCAAAATGCTGGAAGATTTGGGAGTACGCCATGCCTTTGGCGTCTCTGGAGGAGCGATCGCTTCCCTGTGGGCAAGTCTGGAACACAGCGCCATTGAGGTGCTTCACTTCCGCCACGAAACTGGAGCAGGTTTTGCAGCCATTGAGTCCTACTTTGCAAATAACCGCCCTGTAGTTGTGTTTACCACCACTGGTCCAGGCATTACCAATACGCTGACTGGATTGTTCGCGGCACGCTGGGAGGGTGCGAAGGTGATTTTCTTATCACCTGCAACCTCAGCACCACAGCGCGGACGGTGGGCTTTCCAAGAAACCAGTAGCTACACAATGCCCAGTGAAGTTTTTTGTAGTTCTGGATCGTTGTTTCACTATGCTACCAGCATTGAGTCTGGTGAAGAACTGCCAGAGATTGCCCGCCGACTTGCTGCTGGTTTAGCACGACCGGGTGGATTTGTGGCTCATCTGAGTGTTCCCACAACCATCCAATCAAGCTTGCTCAAGGCATCGTTACCTCGCGTGACTTTCTCGCAAACTCTGACAACTGCTGGGGAGGATGCGATCGCCAAGTCTGTACAGTTACTCTCTGAAGGACCTTTTGCCATCTGGGTTGGTTTTGGTGCTAGAGGTGCAGCAGAAGAAATCCGCCAACTTGCCGAAAGAACCGGATCTGCGGTGATGTCTTCGCCGCGTGGTAAGGGTATCTTTCCTGAAAATCATCCTCAGTATTTGGGCGTGACAGGCTTTGGCGGACATAACTCAGTTGTGAAATACATGCAGGACGTAAGTCCTGGGCGTATATTGGTTTTAGGAACCAGGCTTGGTGAATTTACCTCGTTCTGGAGTCCGGCGATGGTGCCAAAGAAAGGATTTGTGCATGTAGACATCGACCCAGAAGTACCAGGAACTGCTTATCCAGCTGTCGAGACTTTCTCTATCCAGTCGGATGTGCAAGTCTTCGTTAAGGCCCTACTCAAGTACTTTCCTAATCGTCCCGGTGACTGCCCTGTACTGCCTAATCCCCAGCGAGTGGCACTTCTACCCCAAGCTGAAGGTGCGGTGCGTCCTGACGTGCTGATGGATACGATTCAGCGGGTATTTGTCGAGAAAAGTGATGCAGTGGTGATGACCGAAGCAGGTAACTCCTTTGCTTGGGGAACCCACACGCTGCGATTTACTAAACCAGGTCGCTACCGGGTCAGTACCGGATTTGGCTCAATGGGACATGCCGCCACGGGTATCTTGGGTGCTGCCTTAGCACAAAATAATAAAGCTGTCGCCATTCTTGGGGATGGTGCCATGCTGATGAATAGCGAAGTCAGCACCGCCGTCAAATATCAGATTCCCGCCGTCTGGATTGTTCTGAATGACTCACGCTACAACATGTGTAGTCAAGGTATGGCGTTATTGGGATTCAAGGGTGTAGACACTCAGATGTCCCCAGTGGATTTTGTGGCGATCGCTCGGGGAATGGGAGCTGACGGCATCCGTGTTGAAAGCGAAATTGACCTCCAGGCTGTACTAGAGAAAGCACTTGCTTCTAAGATACCGTTTGTTGTTGATGTGATTATCGACCCAACACAAACTGCACCCTTTGGCAGCCGTATTCAGAGTCTGATTGAACAAGGCGCTAAAGAAACAAATAAGTAATTAATTGATTAAAAGGAGATTTATCATGAATCAAGCAGTAGGAATTCGCTCAATTGCAGTTACCTTCCCTAAAATTGTACGTACAAACGAATATTGGCGTCAGAAGTACCCACAGCTAGTTACTCAAGCCGAGCAAAAGGCATTAGCGAAATTGTTTTCAGCTAACGACCCCAACGCTAAAACCAGCGAGTTCGACGAAGAGATGATACCTTATTTATCAGACCCCTTCCGTGGAGCTGTCGAGCGGCGGATACTGGCAGCAGATGAGTCCTCGATGACGTTGGAGAAGCGCGTGGCATTTGATGCGATCGCTGCCGCAGAGATGTCTACCGAGGATGTCGATTTAATGATTGTCACCTCCCTGTTTCCCGAACGAATTGCACCGGGAAATGCTTCTTTCTTAGTTGGTGAAATGGGCTTGCGTTGCCCCGCCTGGAATCTTGAGTCTACCTGTTCTAGTGCTTTGGTTGCCCTCCAGACTGCCAATGCGCTGGTACAAACGGGAGCCTACCGCAATGTGTTGGTTGTCATCTCTTGCACTTACTCTCGGTTGGTAGACGAAGACGATACCCTATCTTGGTTTATGGGTGACGGTGCTGGAGCCTTTGTGGTCAGTGCCCTCAAGCCGAACCAAGGAGTCTTGGCAACTAAAATCATTCATACCGCTGCCACTTGCGGAGCCTTTTTTAACGAACTCACAACAGATGCTCAGGGCAACCCACGGATGCGTATCCAGAATGGGAAAAACGCCAGCCAACAGATCCGTGGCACAGGTGTGGAGTTCGTCCGTGCGTGCAGTCAAGGTGCTGTTGAGGCCGCAGGTGTGACTTTTGATGATATCAAATTCTTTGCTTTTAATACACCCACTGCCTGGTATGCAAACTTGTGCGTGCGGGCGCTGGGCATCGATCCGGAGCGCACAATCAATCTCTACCCGCAGATTGCAAACATCGGACCAGTACTGCCCATCGTCAATATGTACTATGGCGCACAAATGGGCAAAGTCCAGGAAAATGACTTGGTTCTTGCTTATACAATTGGTTCTGCATCTACCGCAGCCGCAACTGTGATGCGCTGGGGCGATGTCAAGTTGGGACCCCTCCCTGCTGACGCAGTTTACCGTAACCAGCAGGAAGATAAAATTCCGTTGTTGACTAGGTAAGTGTATAGCCAAAGATGGTATTATAAGAAACTTATCAACTTCTGGAAACCAATCTACAAATAGGGGTTTCAGCTATCCTGAATCAGGAATATTCACCATTGATAATAGAGCGAGAGAGCGATCGCTTTTTACTTAGCTAGGGGTATCGCCTAAAGTTTTCAATTTAAGGTTGTTTAGTGATATCCCTCTATTTAGCTGAAATGTCTGCATGGAAAGAGTTCTAAAAAACTTTTTGGTTTATTGATTATGATGATAGCTGGACAAAGTCAATGTGAGTGTGAAGACGAAACTTTAGTTAAAGGAAGAGACACCAGTCCATGATTATTGTGAAAAAGTGACCAATAATTATCGCGGGAGCAACACTTCCGGCAAGTTGTGGATAGGTATAACATCATGCGACACAACTGAACAAAGGATATAACCCTTAGTACCGCTCCCTTGGAATTAAAATTTCACGCATTCAAAATAACTGAAAAGCTTGCCATGTAAACTTTTCAGTTATTTTGAAGGTTAGCTTTATTTCAGCCATCTTCTAGTAGTAATTTAACTGAGTAAAAAGGTATACAATAATGGCTAAGAACTTACCTGTAACTAATCAAATCTTCGGCACGGATAATGATGATAAATTCCTAGGCGGCAGTCAGGGCAATGATGAAGTTTTTGGTCTAGCGGGCGACGATTTCCTATTGGGCTTTGATGGCAATGACTTTCTTGATGGTAGTTCTGGGAATGATCTAATCCTTGCTGGGGCTGGAAATGATACTGTCATAAACGGGGAAGGTGACGACTTCAGCTTGGGTGGCGATGGAAATGACAACCTCAGCGGTGGCGAGGGAATTGACTTTCTGGTTGGTGAAGCTGGCGACGATTTCCTTAATGGTGGTAATGACATTGACGATATCTTTGGTGGCGATGGCAATGACGTTATCTTGGGTGGTAATGGCAATGACCGTATCAATAGTAATAATGGCAATGACCGTATCAATGGTGAGAACGGCAATGACATCATAGGTGGCCAATTCGGTGACGATATTATTTTTGGTGGCGATGGCAATGACCAAATGGGAGGTGATACTGGCAATGATTATATCTTTGGTGATGATGGCAACGATGTACTGCTAGGTGGAGAGGACAACGATTTTATAGATGGTGGCGCTGGCGATGATCAAATTATTGGCGTTAACCCCCTTTTTGTGGAAGTTGGTTTAGGCACAAACGAGATAGATACCCTGACTGGCGGTTCTGGGAGAGATACATTCTCCCTAGGAGATGCCGCTAATGTCTTTTACGATGGGCGCAGGCCTAACCTTCCTAGCGATACGGTCTTCTTAGGGGATGCCGCTAATGTCTTTTTCGAGGGGGGCGGCCCTAACCTTCCAGGCGCTGCTATCATTACAGACTTCAACCCCAACGAGGATTTCATCCAACTCAAAAGTTTAACTGATGGTAAATATGTTTTGGCTCCAGGTGCTAATTCTACTTCAAGCGAAGTATCCACAGACTTATTCATAGAAAGACCAAATCAGCCCCTGGAATTAATCGCAAAACTGCAAGGCGTTACGGGTTTAAGTGTGAATGAGAGCTACTTCAAATTTGCTACACCTAATGTTAATGCTACTCTTTTCGGCACACCTGATAATGATCTCCTCCTCGCTAATTTGAACAATGATGAACTTTTTGCTCTAGGTGGTGACGATTTCTCAGGCAGCATTCGGGGCAACTATCTTGATGGTGGTCCTGGAAATGACACAACCATCGGTGTGTATGGAAATGCTATTGTTGCAGGTGGTACTGGCGACGACGAAGTCATTGACGGTTTTGGAGATGACATCCTCTTAGGTGGCGAAGGAACAGATTTAGTATATGCTCTTTTTGGTAACAATATTCTTGATGGTGGCAATGGGCTTGACAATCTATGGGGTGGTGTTGGCAACGAAATCCTCACGGGTGGAAATGGAAATGACCGACTCTCAGGAGGGCTTGGAGATGACCGCCTCAATGGGGATGACGGCAATGACGATATCGATGGCGGGGACGGCGACGACATCGCCTTTGGTGGTTTTGGGAATGACCGAATCCTTGGTGGTACTGACAACAATCTGATATTTGGTGAAGACGGCAACGATATACTCATCGGTGATGCTGGGAATGACACCATTGACGGCGGATTTGGTGAGGACTTCATCTTTGGTGGTGGTAGCAGTGAGGTTGATACGTTAACTGGCGGCAAAGGTAGAGATATATTCGTCCTGGGAGATGCTACTAATATTTACTATGACCGGAGTGACTCTGGTGTTTCTGGCAACGCTTTCATTACTGACTTCAACCTTAGTGAAGATATTATCCAGCTGAAAAGCATAGCGGATGCCACCTATGTTTTAGTCCCAGTTGTCAGTTCTAGTTCAGGGCAAGTATCTACAGATTTATTCTTAGAAAGACCCAATGAGGCGTCTGAATTGATTGCTAACCTCCAAGGAGCCACAGGGCTGAATCTGAGCTATAGCTACTTCGTTTTTGTGTAAACACTCCACACTGGAGTTACTTTGGCCTCTACCCAGTAGCTCATGAGACTGTGCGATAACTTTATAGCTACTGGGTTTTGTAGAAAATTCTTGTGACTTTTTAGTTAGGGAAACATATATCTAAGTGATTAGTTTGAAAAAGTTATCAATGCTTATTGCTGGAGCAGCCTTTTCCACTTTTTGTTTAGGACTGGAAACTGCATACGCGCATCCAGGACACTCACCTTTTTCACCCCATGATATTACACCACTTTCAAAAACAGCAGGTCAGGATGTCCTAGTGGTGCCGCCGGATGCACCAGATCGTCCAGCATACTATTCTACAGGCAACCTATATACCTTTTTAGCAACAGGCAAAGAGACTGGCGGAGCATTTTCAATATTTGATTTTCTCGTTCCACCACAAGCTGAAACTATACCTCACATTCACAGTCAGGAAGACGAGGTCTTCTACGTCCGAGAAGGGGAGGTGACGTTCCAGCTAGGAAGTCCAACAGGGATTCAAAACAAATTAGCAACCCCTGGAAGCTTTATTTTCCTTCCCAAAGGCAGACCCCATACATGGCAAAACACTGGGATGACGACAGCGAAGATGCTGACACTAGTTTTTCCTACGGGGTTTGAGGGGTTTTTCGTAGACCAGAATCAGCCAGTGATAGATCGGTCTGCTCCCATTCCGCCACCCCTAGCGCCAGAATTACTCGCACCAATTGCCCAAAATTACGGAGTACGACTTGCGTCACCCTCCGATTTTTCCGAGAGCAACAACTTGGAAGGACTTCTAGACTATCTAGTAGTGCAACCAAACTCAAATCGTCCGTCGTTTAATCAGGCAGGTGCTCTGTTTACCTCTTTAGCAATGGGCGAAGATACTGGCGGACAGTTCTCACTATTCGATGTTGCCCTTTCACCGCAGTCTGGTTCTGCACAGCTTGTGAGCAATGATCAAGAAAGCCAGTCTTTTTACATCTTAAATGGGGATGTAACGTTTCAAATTGGAGACAAAACTACAGTAGGGACACCTGGAACCTTTGTTTATCTTCCCAAAGGTACATCTTATGCGTTTCAAAACCTCGGAACCACTCCAGCAAGGACGTTGTTGCTTAGAACCCCAACCTCTGTTCCCGAACCTACTTCTACATTAGGTCTGTTGGCTTTCGGAGCCTTCTGTACAGCTTCTTTACTCAAGCGTAAACAGAAAAGGGATAAAACACATATAGTGGTTCTCGATTGAGTGAGATACAGAATCTGGAAGGATGAACAAAGTTAATAGCAAAGTGCATCTTCGATGAAAAGCTATCAATCATGATGAGGTATTATATGACAACTTTAACAAACTTATTAGTAGTTTCTTTGGGCGCAGTATCAATTGCTTTTGGAAGTATGGGTGCAGCAGATGCAGCTGAATTTTTTGGAAGCCCACAGCCACTAGGAGAAGGTTTTGTTCGCTCCTTTGTCACACTCGATAACCAAAAAAATCCTTCAGAGCTTGGCGTAACACTCACCTCAGGGGCACTGTCTCTACCTACAAGCGATTCCACTTCTGATATTCCAATTTTCTTGTCTTTGCCTACAGAGGCTTCAGTTAAGGGGTTAAACCACATTGAGTTAACCTATCGCCCCGGTGGTTATCCGTGGCTCCCACAAGCCTTTGCTTTACCCCGTTTCACCGTTGATACTTTTTTACTCAGCCCCCAAGAACGTTCATTAATCTGCCCCAATGCCGATATCGACGACCCACAATCTACTTGTTTGCCCGATCAGCTGGCAACGGCACTCAAGCAGCCAAAGCCAGAGTTTGTTCCTCAGAATTTTTTACCTACTGGAATTGTGGAGCCAAAATTTGGTGCACGTTATTTTGACTCAGACTTGCTTCCTCCTCTAATAGGGGGGCAGACACCATTCACCACGCTTTATGATTATGCTTTTTTCGATGGTAAAATGAGTTTGATAGGTTTTGGAAGTACGATAGACGTTCTAAAGACGCAACCAAATATTAGCAACTCTATTAAATTACCTATCTCTTATCCTAAGAGTGGGTATTATCCAACCGGATATAGCGTCAAGTTTGATCCGACTACTCAAGAATACAGAATGGCATTAACGGGATTAACCTATCGTTCTGTCCCCGAACTCTCCCCTACATTTGGTTTACTAGTGCTTGGTGTTTTAGGGGCAGTTTTTCAAGTAAAAAACAAACTGCAAAAACAAAAATTAGCCTGCTGATAAAATTCATGCTTTCCTGAAATGAAGTCAAAAAAGCATGAAAATAATAGTAATGGCAACTCTTATGAACTGCTGGTTTTCTGAAAAAGATTTAGCACAGCCCAGGCAGATTAATAAGTCTAAATATCCTCCTTGTAATTTTGTATAACTTGGCATTTATGTTGAACCAACACATCGATATGCAGGGTAAGATGGTACTCGTCATAGGCGGAACTCGCGGGATTGGCAAAGAGACTGCCGAAGGTCTGGCGAAACTGGGCGCGACGGTAGTAATCGTCGGTCGCAACCGTGAGGCGGGAGATGCGGCTCTTGAGGACATCCGAACCAAGGGGAGCAACGCCGCGTTCATCGCTGCGGATATGTCACTGATGTCCGAGGTGCGACGGCTTGCCGAGACTTTTAAAACCGAGTATCGGCGACTCGACGTCCTCATCCACAGCGCTGATGTGCTGCACATAAAACGCAGGGAAACCACCGAAGGGCTTGAGGTCTGTTTCGCCCTCAATTACCTGAGCCGCTTCTTGCTCAACAACCTGCTCTTGGACATCCTCAAATTCAGCGCGCCCGCTCGGATCATCCATGTAGCGGCTGCCGGGTTCCCCGGCAAGCTTAACCTCGATCGCGTTCCGCCCGGAGCGGGAATGAGCAGCTTCAATGGGCACAACATCGGACAGCGTGCGAATGATATGTTCGCTGTCGAATTTGCCGCCAGGCTTGAGGGTACTGGCGTGACAATCAACGTGATGAACCCTGGTATGGTTGCCACCAACATACGCCGAAATATGCCCGAGGGCAAAGCGCTGATGTCGATCGTGGAGTTCCTGTTCAAGCCCATGACCAGAACGCCAGAGCAGTTCGCGCAACATGCGATCTACCTCGCAACCTCGCCTACGATGACTGGGGTGAATGGTCGACTGTTCGGACCCTCCGGCAAACCGATCCGGATTCGACCAGATATCAGCGACACGCACAAGCGCGGACGCTTGTGGGAGCGCAGCGAGCAGATCGTCGGCCTCCCCGCAAGCTGTCTTGGTATCTCAAAGACCTCTGACACAGTTCGCTCGATCGCAGAGAAACTAGGGGGGGAACGATGAGCACTTCGAATAAATCCATGAGCGGCAAGATCGTGCTGGTGACGGGCGGCACCTCTGGCATTGGTAAGGCAACAGCACTCGCCCTTGCTGACCAAGGGGCAACGACGGTTGTCGTAGGACGCAACCGAGAGAAAACAACAGCGACGGTGGTCGAGATTAAGTCGGTCACAGATAACCCGCAGCTAGAGATGCTGATCGCCGATCTCTCAGCACAAGCGGACGTGCGGAGGATTGCCCACGAGTTTATCGCGCGACACGATCGCCTAGACGTGCTGGTGAACAATGTGGGTGGCGGTTTCACCGTTCGCCGCGAGAGTGTCGACGGTATTGAGATGACGTGGGCACTTAACTATCTCTCGTCTTTCCTGCTCACGAACCTACTTCTAGGCTCGCTTGCAACCAGTTCCTCAGCGCGTATCATCAACGTCACCTCAAGCTCTCATAAAGGTGCGCGGATCGACTTCGACGATCCAAACTTACGCAATAGTTACTCCGCAAATCGCGCATACGGGCAGTCGAAGCTGGCGAACCTCATGTTCACCTACGAACTCGCGCGGCGGCTCGCTGGGACGCAGGTGACAGCAAACGCCGTGGATCCCGGTCCGGTTGCAACCAACTTGTTTAAAAGCGAAGGTATGGCATCTTCCAAGAGCTTCTTCTTACGGCTTGGTGTAAGCATTCATAGTCTAGTAGCTCGCCCACCGGAGCAAGGCGCGCAGACTGTCATCTACCTTGCTTCTTCCCCCGAGGTCGAAGGCGTCATCGGTAAGCATTGGCACAACAAAGGTGTTACCAGATCATCCGTCGTCTCCAGAAACGAAGCCGATCAACGCCGTTTGTGGGATCTCAGTGAGCAACTCACTCGCTAAGATCCCACAAACGTCAGGTGACCCGACCATAGTCTTTATACCTCGATCGTGATTTCAAAGGGGATAATCCGAATGGCACGCTTGATAAGGGCAAACCCCTTATATATCAGGCTTTTGGGTGTGGGGTGTCGGGTGTTGGGTGTAGTGAGGAGAAAATTTATTTCTATCCCCACTCATATAAAATTTTCTTGATTTTTCCCTACACCCAACACCCTACCCCCAACAAGATAGCCCAGACGAGCTTTCAGCTTTTCAAGCGTGCCATTCGGGGATAATCCTTATAGAGACACTACGGTGGACTTTCGTCTAGTTGACGGTACATCACCCTCATTTATGAACGAATTTTTTAGCACGTTCTCTGCATATGATTCTTGTTAAAAAAGCCTTTGATGCTTTCCATCTAGTTTCTTTCCTCAAGAGAAAGCAAACACAGACTGCTTAAACTTGATTTATCTACTGCCTAACGTTGACCCATTTTGAAAGGAGAATAACAACGTTCTAAAAAGCACTATCCACGCTTACCGCAATCTTGAAACGCGATCTTTACTAGTTACTAGTAGTATATTTTTTAGAGTCAAAGTTTTTGGTGAAATAGTTGCTCCAGGTTTTAAAGTGTTTTCTCAGACTTCTTGCATAAATGTCAAAGAAAGACGCGATAAATAAGTATCATCCGTGACTATTCCTTGCCAAACTTGAATCTCTTAAGTCAAGTTTCAAATTAATAAATCCACATTATTTATTCGCAAATGCAGACATAGATGCTCAAAACTTGACTAAACAAGATAAATATTAAAGCAATAGAGCCGATGTCTGCATTTGTAACATCAATCCAAAAATAGCTCACCATCAATTCAACTCGAAAGGAGAACAATAATGACAGAATATAATAGCTTTCAACAGACACCAGCCAACAAATTGAGTAAGTCATTGTGGGTGGTTGGAGACTTAGTTAAATTTATCTCAACTGGTGAAGATACTGGAGGACAATACGATCTATTTGATGCTTATGTTCCGTCAAATGTCGGGACTACACCGCATATCCACCTTCAGCAAGATGAAGGATTTTATATTGTCGAGGGGACTGTAAAGTTTCAGTTGAACGATCGAGTTATTACTGCAACTCCTGGAACTTTTGTGAATGTGCCTAAAGGGCAAACCCACGCCTATCGCAATCTTGAAGATAAGCCAGCGAGAATGATTATCCAAGGTATTCCCTCCGGACTTGACAAATTGATTGAGGATACGAGTCGTCCAGGGACAGACATATCTGCGGCTTTTCCGCTATTTACAGATGAAGGACTTGATAAAATCGTGCAAGCCTTTAAGGACAACGCATCAGTAGCCTTAGACTCAATAATTTTTGCTGGTACTGAATACAGCGTCAATGAAGATGGTTCTCCTATAGCAGCAGTAACTTTGATCCGCCCATTAGATGATACAGGGGCAGTTGGCGTTACTATCACTTTGAAAGATGGTACTGCTAAATATCTCGAAGATTATAACGGTTCTCAGCAGATAAAGGTTAACTTTGCTGACGGAGAGAGAGTTAAAGTTGTAAACATTCCGATCGTTGATGATAATTTAATCGAAGCTAATAAAACTATCAACCTCACTTTGAGCGATGCTACAGGCGGCGCAATAATTGGGCTATTGCAGAATACGGCTACTCTGACAATTATAGACAATGACGCTCGACCCAAAGGAAAAGATGGTGTTCTTCTGCTTGGAGATAATAGTAATAACATCCTTATCGGTGGGAAAAGCAGTGAAAATATTATTGGTGGAAAGGGAAACGACCTCCTTACGGGTGGTGGAAATATAGACCTGTTTACAGTTCAACTTGTTAACGGCATCGATACCATTACTGACTTCGGTGGTGTAGGAACAGGATCTCGTCCATCTACAGGCGTATCTGCGGAAATTGATACTCTAAAATTTGAGGGTAATGGGCTGACTGCTAGAAATCTGCTCTTAACTCAGAATAAAGATGACCTGCTCATAACCTTTGAGGGAGTTGAGAATACTGGGGTCGTCTTGCAAAATTTTGCCTTACAAAACCTAGATAACCTTCGCAAAGCCACAGGTGCATCGGTGGATATTGGCAATATTTTGTTTAATGGGCAGACGGGGTTTCAAGACAGCTTTGATGTCTTGAATGCCAACGAACAAAGGAGTAGTGTTTACAGTCGTAACTCGGTAACATTCCTGAACGATCTTAATAATAATACTAGTGGCTTTGACAAATCTAATGATGTTATTAACGGTCAGGGTGGGAATGACTATTTGTGGGGGTTGAGTGGTGATGACATACTCCGAGGTGGTGCTGGCAATGACACCCTTATAGGCGGGTTTGGTTGGGATACTCTGATTGGTGGCAGTGGCAAAGATACATTCTCCTTTACATCTGGATCTGGGATTGACACCATTGTTGACTTTACTGATGGGGAAGATTCTATTGGGCTTTTGGGTAGTCTGACATTTGCTGATTTAACAATCTACCAAGGTACTGGTGGTAGTGTAAATGATACTTTGATTAATATTACCAGCAGTAATGAGCCTTTGATGATCTTGAGTAGGATACAAGTCAATACTATTACAAGTGCTGATTTCTTGATTGTGTAGCTCTCTTTAACTAATTTGATATTGCCAAATAAAGCTATCAACAATTTAGATTTAAACTTGGCAATTGCTATGTACAGGAAAAACTTAAATACCCGACCTTCAAATTAATATGAATAAGCTCACTTTTTCAACGCACATAGATCAACATTCCAGCGTGTCAAAGGTATCGGGAGAATGGCGAGTCAGGGGACTTAGAGGCGCAACGACAGTCAGCTACAACTCTATAAAAGCAATTACTGAGGCTGTAGATGAGTTATTAGACGCCTTAGAAACAAACAATGTTTTAGACTCTGAGGAAATTGTCAGTGTTACCTTTTCTGCAACTCCAGACTTGGATGCAATATTTCCGGCTGCGGTGGCACGTCGTCGTCTTGGTTGGGATCAAATTCCTTTGCTAGATGTGCAACAGATGCAGGTTGCCAATAGTCTCGATCGCTGCATTCGGGTGCTAATCCACTTAAACACTCCTCTACCTCAGAATGCATTACGCCCAGTCTATCTGCGTCGTGCTGCTCAGTTACGTCCAGATATAGCATTGTTAGGTTAAGCGTAAACGTAGCCCGTTGCAAACATCGCTCTGCGAGACTTTAGTTAAATTATCAATACATTTATAATGTCTCGTGTTGCAACAAAAACTGAAACAAATTGACCAAAAATTGATTGATCTATTAGGGAAAAGAATTGCAGTTTTGGCTCATAAATATCTCTGTATCCATCCTCTTGCGCTAAAGTTGCATAAGAATGTGCATCTAAAGCCAGGAGGAAAGAGTTGTGAAAGCAGTCTTGATGACAGCAGCTGGCAGTCCCGAAGTTTTACAAGTACAGGATGTGCCAAATCCTGCTGTTCCTGTCGGGAATACTGAACTTTTAGTGCGTTTGGTGGCGGCTGGTATTAACCCCATTGACACTAAACTTCGGAGTCGGGGCAGTTTCTACCCCGATCGCACGCCAACAATTTTAGGATGTGATGGTGCAGGGATTGTGGAAGCAGTGGGTGCTGCCGTCCAGCGTTTTCGCGTAGGTGATGAGGTATATTTTTGCTATGGTGGCTTGGGCGCACACCAAGGAAATTACGCTGAATATACCGTTGTGGATGAGCGGTTTGTAGCACGTAAACCCGCCTCTATTTCTTTTGCCGAAGCAGCAGCAGCGCCTTTAGTATTAATCACCGCCTGGGAAGCTTTATATGAACGGGGACGATTAGAACCTGGGGAACGGGTTTTGATTCATGCGGGTGCTGGTGGTGTCGGCCATGTAGCAATTCAATTGGCGAAACTCAAAGGTGCTACTGTTTCCACCACAGTGGGTTCTGAGGAAAAAGCTAATTTCGTCAAAGAACTCGGTGCCGATAATGTAATTTTTTACAAACAAACAGATTTTGTGCAAGCGGTATTAGATTGGACTGGTGGCGAAGGCGTAGACTTAGCTTTTGATACCGTAGGTGGCGAAACCTTTCACAAAACCTTCCCCGCAGTGCGAGTCTATGGCGATATTGTGACTATTCTCGAACCAGATGCCAATACTGTTTGGAAAACTGCTAGAACTCGCAACCTCCGCATCGGTTTAGAATTAATGCTGACACCAGCCTTGCTAGGATTACAAGATAGTCTCCACCATCATGCAGAAATTCTCGAACAATCTGCCACCTGGATCGATGAAGGCAAATTAAAAATCCATGTCAGTCACAAATTTCCCTTAAAAGAAGTAGCTAAAGCCCACCAATTAATTGAAAGTGGGTCTGTGACAGGTAAAATTGTTCTGCTGATTAGTGACGAATGATCGAACAATTTGCATAATTTATCTTTTAAACGCAAAGGTACGCAGAGGTTAAACGCAAAGGTACACAGAGGAGTTTCTCTGCGTACCTCTGCGCTTCCCTTAGCGTTCCTTTGCGTTTTACTCCTCCTCCCCCTACCAGCTTGGGCCGCACAAACACAACCAGAACGCACACCCTTAACTCTGGAATTATTGCAAGAACGACTACGCACACCGACACTCCGCGAAGGCAATTTAACTGTCGATTTGCAAAAAATGGCGATTGATTTACGCCCAGAAAACGCCAGCTTCCGTGATACTTTTTACCAACTACTACGAAAAGAACTCGGTACAAAACCTCTAGGTTTAGACCTCAGCTATGCTTTAATTCTGGGGGATTTTGTCGGCAGCGATTTGGGTTTAAGAACACCATTGTATGCAAAAGCGATCGCACCCATTTTCACCGCTACCGAACAAGAAAAACTAGAACGTTTGCGCTTCGTTTGTCTAGAGTCACTCGCGATCGCTTTACCCAACTCTAAAGATTGTCGATCGCTTCTGGGAACAGAGTCAACCCCAGCCAGTGAAATCGCCGTTTTTCGTGGTGTCTTAACACTGGTGCAAACTCGCTTCAACGGCGAAGTGAAGTTCTCCAATACATTTTTTCTTCAGTCTGTTGATGCCCAAGGTGCAACTTTTCTCCAACCCACTAACTGGACTGAAACTAGATTTGCTCGTCCCGTTAGTTTCATCAGTGTTAATTTTCAACAACCAAGCAATTTTCAGGGTAGTATATTTTTTGAAAAAGCTAACTTTAAAAAAATTAAATTTCGGGAACTAGCTGATTTTCAAGGTAGTATCTTTGAGACAACTGCCAACTTCAACCAAGCAATTTTTAAACAGTTGGCTAAATTCAATAGTGTCCAATGGCAAGGAAATGCTGATTTTTCGGAAGTGAATTTTGCAAATCAAGCCCAGTTTACTAAAGCAGATTTTAATCAGTTCCTCCTTTTAACAGAAGCAACTTTTGAGCAAGGTGTAAGCTTCCGAGAAACGGAGTTTAACCAATTAGTAAATTTGCAAGGTGCGAACATTCTGAACCAAGCAGATTTTAGTGATGCCAGGTTTGCTAAAGAAGCTTGTTTAAGCGTAGCTGGTTTAACTTTTAACTCCAACCAAGCGAAAATTTTAGGTAATCCCGGTCAGATCGGTCAGATGTTCTGCATCCCAACATTGCAAGGTAATCAAAACGTCTTGCGGAATTTGGGGCAAAATTTCCGTCAGCAGCAGCAAGTTGCCGATGCTAATGAACTGGAATACACAAAACAACGACTGCGATTAATCGAGTTTGGGCATCGTTTGACGGCTACAAATATTAATAGTGCAACTGTTGCAAGTTTGATGAATTTGGGCTTTTCTGCAACTCAAGCTGAAGCGATCGCCCAGCGTCGTCTGGTAAAATCCTTTCGCAACAGTAATGAGTTACTCACCATTGCAGACATCGATTTAAAAAAATATACCCAACTAAGCGATCGCTTAATTGTTGGCGAAACCCTTTCTATCGGTGGATGGTTGCTGCAAGCTTGGAGTTGGTTGGCATTGAGTGTATTGCTGTTGTTGAGTGGCTATGGGACGAATTTTTGGTTAGTCTTTGGCGTGGGAGGAGTTGCGATCGCTTATTTCGGCCTACTATTTTGGCTAGTAGATCGCTATCGTCGGCTGCATCCCATACCAATTATTCCCACATCTTACGAAACCATTTCGATATTAGTCAGTTTTAGCGTTTTAGAATTCTTCAGCTTACTAGCAATCTTTCGCAATGCCGAACAACCTTGGCTGACATTGGGATGTCTGGTAATAATTCTTGTCCCCGTCCCAATGGCTTTATTGATCCGACTTTACCAACAAGGTCGTTATCATGACTTAATGGACGTTTCTTATTTCACAGAAGACGGCACATTTCGCCAGTTACGATTGTTGATTGGACGTTTGCCAGTGATACCAAGGAATGAGACATTTCGGGAACGATATATGCCTCTGTTGTGCGATCGCCGTTGGAACTGGCTCAACTACTATGATTTTAGTCTCAACAATCTAGTTAAATTAGGATTTAACGACATTCGCCTACGAGACGAACACCTACCTGGCATCATCTCCGCACTTGCTTGGTATCAATGGAGTTTGGGTGTAATTTACATCACGCTAGTTTTGTGGACACTTTCGCGTACAATTCCGGGATTGAATTTGCTGATTTATCTGAAGTAATCCCTGCACCTGAACCTTTTTTCGCTGCACTTCGTAGTGGTACTAACCCTCTTCTGTCACTTTCCGGTTATTCTAAATAAAAGAATAAAAAAAGAAAATCCTGAAAGGTAAGTAGGGCAATGGATGTAGAATTACAAATCTTGAAACATTTGCCAAGAGATGCTCACCCA